>NZ_JBSGBF010000101.1:0-28897 GCF_053601115.1 Streptomyces sp. NPDC004788 | reverse complement strand
CCCTCCCCCCTTCGGGGGGGGGGGCCCCCAGCACAATTGCCTCCCCGCGGGGGGGCCGGTACCCGGAGGGTTCCCCGGGCCCCCGCGGCGTTTCCGTACCGCTTTCGAGCCCGTTTCCAGACCCCCGCCGTACGAGCCCGTTTCCGTACCCCCGCCGTACGAGCCCGCTGCCGGACCCCGTCGTACGAGCCGGGGCCCCGGCCGGCACGGCACACGCCGCGAGGGCCCGGGAAACCCGGGCCCTCGCGGCGTTCAGGAAGCTCAGGGCATCAGCGGCGGGCGGTCGTCCCGGGTCTCGCGCGGGCCCCGGGGCGCGTCCTCGCGGATGACCTCACCCTGCACGACCTTCCCGTCCGGCCGGTGCATGCGGGCCTGCTGGAAGGCGTCCTGCAGGCTGCCCGGCGCGGCGGCGCCCATCCGCCGCTCCACGGCCTTCTCCGCGTACCGCCCGACGGCCGTGCGGACCTGCGGGATCAGGAGCAGCAGACCGGCCGCGTCGGAGAGCAGGCCGGGGATCATCAGGAGTAGTCCGCCGAGCATCAGGAAGCCGTTGCGGTCCGCCGCGCCGGTCCGGTCGTCGGGCTGCGGCACCTCGCCGCGCCGCGCCGCCTCCTGCGCCCGCTGGAAGGTCCCCGTGAGGTTGGCGAAGGCGCGCCGGCCGGCCCGTTTGATCACGGTGGCACCGAGCACGGCACCGGCGACGAGCAGCAGGAAGACGGTGAGGCCGCCCACCGCGTTCGCCACGACGGTGAGGAGCCAGATCTCCAGGACCAGCCAGACGGCGAGGCCCAGCGGGAGGAACGTGCGCGCCCTGGAGCGCTGAGGGGCGAGGGGGGCAGATGCGCCGGTCGTCATGCACCCCAGTGTGCCTGGGAGCCCGCAGGAACGTCGTAAAGGAGAGATCAGTACGGGATGGGATCGCCCCCCGGGGGGGCGACACCTGAGGAGGACCTCAGGAGGACTTCAGCAGGACTTCAGGAGGACTTGCGGCCGAGCAGCCTGCCGACCTTCTCGGCCCGGGCGGTGAGGCCCCAGCCGGTGACCCGCCACAGCGCCTCGACGACGATGTTGCGGCTCATCTTGGAGTCGCCGATCTCGCGCTCCACGAAGGTGATGGGGACCTCCACGACGTGGAAGCCGGCGGCGACGGCGCGGCGGGCGAGGTCGACCTGGAAGCAGTAGCCGGCCGAGGCGACGTCGTCGAGGCCGAGGCCCTCCAGGGTCTCCTTGCGGAAGGCCCGGTAGCCGCCGGTGACGTCGCGGATGGGGACGTCGAGCATCAGGCGGGAGTAGAGGCTGCCGCCGCGGGAGATGAACTCGCGGGACTTGGGCCAGTTGACGATGCGGCCGCCCGGCACCCAGCGGGAGCCGAGCACCAGGTCGGCGCCCTTGAGGGCGGTGAGCAGCCGGGGCAGTTCCTCGGGCTGGTGGGAGCCGTCGGCGTCCATCTCGACGAGGACGCCGTAGCCGTTGTCCATGCCCCAGCGGAAGCCGGCCAGGTAGGCGGCGCCGAGCCCCTCCTTGCCCTTGCGGTGCAGGACGTGGACGTGGTCGTCGTCGGCGGCGATCTCGTCGGCGAACTTGCCCGTGCCGTCGGGGCTGTTGTCGTCGGCGACGAGGACGTGCGCCTCCGGCACCGCCTTCCGCACGCGCGCGACGATCGGCCTGATGTTCTCCGCCTCGTTGTACGTGGGGATGATCACCAAAGCCTTGCCGAGCGGGCCGTAACGCCTCTGGCCACCGTCGTTCACTACTGCCCCTTCGGGATACGTACGCGAGCCCCCACCATAGCGAGCCCCGCGCACGAAGTGCGGGATCGGGGCCCGGCGTCCTTCGGGCCGACCCGGGACCCGCTGGCTGCGGATCGGCCGAGGCCGTTGTCTACTGAACGCCGGTACCCCACCCGGGTCGCACCCTCCGCCGGAAAAACCTTCCCTCGCCCCCGAGGCGCGGGCGGCGTTCGGTGCCTGCGTGGAGGTCTGCAACCGGTCGGACGTCCGTGGTGGACGGGCCGAACCTACCGGCCGCCGACGGCCTGCTGTCAACACCCGTTTGACCTGCGGCGATGAACCGTCCCTGGCGGAGCCCCAGGAGGATCCGCAGGTCAGTGGGCGAGCCCGGAAAAAGCCGGACGGCCGTACGAAATGTACTCACATCACTCGTTCGGCCGGACGAACACGGTCTGCCCGGAGACGACGGTCGAGAGGCAGACCGGGAGCTCGGATCCGGGGGACAGATCCGGCAGGCCGGGGGTTCCGGAGCGCGGGTCGGTCGACCAGCGGGCCACCCGGTCGTCGGGCGCCTGCACCACCAGCTCACCGGTGCGCCAGATCGCGTAGTCGGCGGGTGCGCCGGGGACCAGGGTGCCGGCGTCGTCGCGGCCGACCGCGCGCCAGCCGCCGCGGGTGTGCGCGGTGAAGGCAGCACGGACGGAGACCCGGTGCTCGGGCGTCCGGTGGAAGGCGGCGGCGCGCACGGTGCCCCACGGGTCCAGCGGGGTGACCGGGCTGTCCGAGCCGAAGGCGAGCGGCACGCCGGCGCGGAGCAGTGCGGCGTACGGGTTGAGGGTACGGGCCCGCTCCACGCCGAGGCGGTCGGCGTACATGCCCTCGTCGCCGCCCCAGTAAGCGTCGAAGGCCGGCTGCACGGAGGCGGTGAGGCCCAGCTCGGCGAAGGCGGCGATCGACTCGGGGCTCAGCATCTCGGCGTGCTCGACGCGGTGCCGGGCGGAGCGGATGCGGGCGAGGCCCAGCTTCTCGGAGGCGGTGCGGACGCCCTCGACGACCGCGTCGACGGCTGCGTCGCCGATGGCGTGGAAGCCGGCCTGGAGTCCGGCCTCGGTGCAGGCGACGACGTGGGCGGCGATCGCGGCCGCGTCGAGGTGGGCCACGCCGGCGTGTCCGGGGCCGGCGTGGTCGGCGTACGGCTCGTGCAGGCAGGCGGTGTGGGAGCCGAGGGAGCCGTCGGCGAAGAGGTCGCCGGCCGCGCCGAGGGCGCCGAGCGCGCGGGCCCGCTCGATGTCGAGGTCGGCCCAGTATCCGACGATCCGGGGGCCGGGCTCGCTGCGGGCGAGGTCCATCAGGCCGGTGAAGTCGTCCTCGGAGGAGATCTCCGGGCCGCCGCACTCGTGCAGGGTCCCGATGCCGAGCGAGGCGGCGTGCTGCCGGGCGGCGCGCTGGGCCTCGGTGCGCTGCTGCGGGGAGAGCGCGGCGTAGGCGGCGGCGCGGGCGGCGTGGTGGGCGTCGCCGGTGAGCGGCTGCTGCCCGTCGTGGAAGCCGTCGAGCGCGCGGATCCCGGGGACGAGGTCGAGCAGGGCGGTGGTGACGACGGCCGAGTGGACGTCGATCCGGGTGAGGTAGAGCGGGCGGCCGCCGGTGAGCTCGTCGAGCTCGGCCCGGGTCAGCGGGCGGCGCTCGGGCCAGCGGGCGGCGTCCCAGCCGTGGCCGATGAGGATCCGGTCGGCGGGGCGGGCCGCGGCGTGGGCGCGGATCCGCTCGGCCGCGTCGGCGAGCGAGGCGGCGGCGGACAGGTCGAGGCCGGTGAGGGCGAGACCGGTCGCGGTGGTGTGCACGTGGGCGTCGACGAACGCGGGGGTGACGAGCGCGCCCTCCAGGTCGACCACCTCGTCCACGCCGGTGGCGAAGGCGTCGGCGGCGCCTTCCGAGCCCACCCAGGCGACGTGCCCGCGCTCCACCACCATGGCGGTGGCGAAGGGATCGGCGGGGCTGTGGACTTCTCCACCGCGCAGCAGCACGGTGCGGTGTTCGTACGCGCTCATCCCACCAGGCTAGGACCTGGTGGGGGCCGCTTTGTCCGCCGGGCCCCGGATGCGGGCCCCGGGCCCACAGGCCGGGCCCCTAGATGCGGGGCGGCCTGGCCTCGTACGGGGTGGACAGGACGACGGTGGTGCGGCTGGAGACGTGGGCCTGGGAACGGATGCGGCTGAGCAGGTGCTCCAGCTCCAGGGGGGTGGCGACGCGCACCTTGAGGATGTAGTTCTCCTCCCCCGCGACGCTGTGGCACGCCTCGATCTCGGGGATGTCCGCGAGCCGGTCGGGGGTGTCGTCGGGGGCGCTGGGGTCGAAGGGTTTCACCGAGATGAAGGCGGTGAGCGGCAGGCCGACGGCCTCCGGGTCGACGACGGCGGCGTAGCCGCGGATGACTCCGCGCTGCTCCAGCCGACGGACGCGCTGATGCACGGCCGACGTGGACAGGCCGGTGGCCTTGCCCAGGTCGGTGTAGCTCATGCGCCCGTCCTTGACGAGCAACTCGACGATCTGACGATCCAGCTCCTCCATGTGGTGACCCTATTGCCCCGGAGGGGCCGGAGGACAGCCGGGGGCGACCCTTATGCCACGGATCGGACATCCGCGGGGCACCTGCGAGCGGCATGTGACGAACGCCACAGGGTTTGAGGGGCCTCGGACGGGACCTCACGGTTATGCGGTGCCCCGTATGGGAATTGCTTGCTGTGGTCGAGGCCGATCAGATCCGGCCGACCCGTTCGAGGGGGAGATTCTCCATGCAGGAGCCTGTTGATTCCGTCGGCACGTCCGTCGACCCGTCCGAAGAGACGCCCGACGAGCTCGACGCGTACGACACCTTTGAGATGTTCCGGGTGATCTGCCCGGAGTGCGACCAGCCGATCGCGCTGCTCGCGGACGAGGACGTCCTGCCGGAGCACGCGCTCTGCCCGACGCCGTGGAACCCCTTCGTCCTCACCGTCTGCTCCGGTACGGGCCGGCCCGCCGCCGACCTCAGCCCCGCGGACGAGACCCTGGAGGTCCAGGAGCAGGACACCGCACTGCTCCTGACGCTGCCTCAGGGCCTGGACTGGCGGATGCAGCCGTTCTCGCACGTCGGCGGACCGGGTTCGCGCCCGATCAAGCGGAGCTCGCTGCGCCGCGCCGCCTGACGCACGACCCGCCGGACCGGCTCGCACCGGTCCGGCTCGCACCGGTCCGACTGTCACCGGTCCCTCGCCACGGGTCCGGCCGTCGCGGGTCCGGCCGTCGCGGGTCCGGCCGTCGCGGGTCCGGCTGTCACCGGTCCCTCGCCACGGGTCCTGCTGTCACCGGTCCGGCCGTCACCAGTAGCGTCCCTGCACCATCGCCGCGAGCGTGGCGTGGTGCAGGATCAGGCCGTCGGGATTCTCCGGCACCTCCACCTCCCCGAAGTACGCCTGGCGGTAAGCGATCCTGAGCATGACGATGGCGTGCCGCAGCGCCGCGTAGAGGGTGTGGAACTCCATGTCCCGGGGCGTGTGCCCGGTGAGTTCGGCGTACCGCCGCTCGATCGTGTCGCGGCGCAGGAAGTCCGGCAGGCCGGGCTGACCGAAGCCCACCGTGAGGTCCTGGAAGAAGCGGTGCAGATAGACCGTCCACCCGAGGTCGACCTCGCGCGGGGCGAAGGCGGCCATCTCCCAGTCGAGCACGGCCGCGGGCCTGAACCCGTCGTAGACGATGTTTCCGATACGGGCGTCGCCCCAGGTCAGCACGGCGGGCCCCGGGTCCGCGGGCCAGTGCCGCTCCAGCCAGTCGAAGGCCGACTCGATGAGCGGTGAGGGCGCGAGACCTTCCACCACCCAGGAGTAGTAGGCGCGTTGGGCGTCGACGTGCCGCCGCAGCGGGTCCCCGGCGCCTTCCGAGCCTTTCGGAAGCAGGAACTCCGCCTCCTTCGCCGGGAACTGGTCGTGCAGCCGCGCCAGGATGCCGACCGACTCGGCCTCCAGGACGGCCCGTTCGGCGTCGCTCGCCGCGTGCAGCCAGTTCCCCTCGTACGTGTAGGGCATCACGTCCGGCGGCACCCTCCCCTCCGCCCGCGCCATCACGAAGAAGGGCGCGCCGAGCGGTCCCGGGTCCTCCTCCAGCCACAGCACCCGGGGCACGGGTACGTCGGTGTGCTCGGCGACCAGGCGCATCACGCGGTGCTGGCGGGCCATGTCGTACACGGGGAAGACGGTGTACGCGGCGGGGTCGGCGGCCAGCCGCAGCGCGCAGCCACGGACCGGGGCGTCCGGATGCTCCAGGTCGAAGAGCAGCGTCTCGCTGGACATGCCGTTGGAGCCGGGTACGGCGAGGCCGGCGACCCGCGCGCCGGGCAGGCGTGCGTCGAGCCAGGCGGTGAGGCGGCGGCCGAGTTCCTCGGGGTCGCGGGTGGTGGTGCGGGGGCGGGGTGCCTGGGCGGTCATCCGCACTCCTTACGAGGCCGTGGAGGTGTGATCGGCGAAGCCGCTCGGGTCGTGGCGGCCGAAGGAGCCGTGCTCGAAGATGCCGTGGCCGACGCGGCCGTCGAGGGTGAAGCGGGCGGCGTGGTCGGTGACGCCGAACGCGGCCAGGGGGTGGGCGGACGGGTCGGAGAGGTCGTACACCCGGCGGTCGGTCCAGTCGCGGCCCTGCCAGCTGCCGTGCTGCCAGTCGGGCGCGGGCGGGTAGCCGGCTCCGACGGCGAGCGGGGAGGACGCGAGGATCTCGACGCCGATCTCCAGGGGTTTGCCGGCCGGGTCGGCGAGGTGGACGACGGCGCGTTCCGGGTCGCGGGTGCCGGGGCGGTACGTGATGTCGGTGCGGGGCCAGCCGAGTTGGGCGTCACGCTTGCCGTCCCGTACCAGCAGCGCCTCGTTCAGCGTGCGGTAGCCGTCCGCGTCCTCCTGGACGATGACCATGACGAAGCGGTCCTCGAAGCGCATCGGGATCCAGAGCCAGTGGAAGCCCTCGGGGCGGAACTCCTCGGCACGGCCCGGTTCTTCGCCGGGCAGCGGCCGGACGCCCCAGCTGCGGTCGCGGGTGCCGGTCCACTCCCCCGCCGTGACGGTGAACTCCTCGCCGCCCGCCCGGATCACGCCCGCACAGTGACCGGCCTGCACGAAGCGGCGCCCCTCCAGGGTGAGGCGGTCGCCGCGGCGCTGGGTGTGGTGGGGCTCCCAGACGGCGGGGAAGTCGCCGGTCCAGGCGAGGTCGAAGGAGAGCCCGTCGGGGTCGTCCGGGTCCGGGTCGCAGTGCAGGCCGAGCCGGCGCAGCGGTTCGTCGACGGTGATGCGGAGCGGGCCGACGGCCAGGTTCATCCGGTCGTCGCCGAGGGCGTCGGAGGCGCGGACGGCGTGCAGCCGGTCGCCGGTGCGCAGGGTCGCGTAGGCGTCGACGACGCCGGCGTTGGGGTAGACGCCGAGGCCGGCGATGAGCAGGGCGCGGCCCTGGTGGTCGAAGACGTGGAAGATGCACCGGTCGTAGGCGTTCCGGTCGCCGCTGACGTGGTGCTTCATGGAGAGCGGTGCCTGGTGCACGGGGTATTCGTCGAGCGGGACGGGCCGGTCGTCTGACACGTGTTACCTCCTCGGCGTCGAAGCGGATCTGACGGTATGTCAGATATCCTGCCGAGGGCCAGAGTCGTGCACGGCGGGAAGGTCCGGGGACGCGTCGAACTGCCGCTCGACCACGTCCGGCGGTGACCGGCAGTCCGGCCGGACCGTTGGTCACGTCATGACCACGCTGTATACGACACCCAGCGGATACGGCCGGCACCGACAGTCCGAGCCGCGCTTTGAAGAATCGGTTCAGCAGACGGCGTCCGCAGCCGCGCCGACGCCGGGGCCCACACCCGCACCCGTACCCACACCCGTGCGGGCACCCGCACCCGCGCCCGTACCCACACCCGTGCCGGTACCCGCGCAGGCGGCGCCCGCTCCTCCGCCCCCGCCCGCGCCGCACCCGTCCGACCCGCCCATCTACTCGGCGGTGCTCCAGCTGTGGGCCAGCCACGGCCGGACCCTGCCCGGCCGGCGCGACCAGGAGTGGAGCCGGCTCGCGGCCGGACCCGTCTGGGCCGACCGGACCGTGCGGGTCAGCGGGATTCTGGTCCGGCCAGGTGACGCGCGATGACGACCCGCTGGATCTGATTGGTGCCCTCGACGATCTGGAGCACCTTCGCCTCCCGCAGAAACCGTTCGACGGGGAAGTCCGCGGTGTAGCCGTAGCCGCCGAGCACCTGCACCGCGTCCGTCGTGACCCGCATCGCCGCGTCCGAACAGAACAGCTTCGCCATGGCCGCCTGCTTCCCGAACGGCCGGCCCTCGTCCCGCAGCCGCGCGGCCTCCAGATACAGCGCCCGCCCGGCCTCGATCTGCGTCGCCATGTCCGCGAGCAGGAAGCGCAGGCCCTGGAAGTCCGCGATCGGCCGGCCGAACTGGCGCCGCTCCCGTGCGTACGCCACGGCCGCGTCCAGCGCGGCCCGCGCGACGCCCACCGCGCACGCCGCGATCCCGAGCCGCCCCGAGTCCAGGGCGGCCAGCGCGATCGCGAAGCCCTGACCCTCCGCCCCGATCCGCCGCGCGTCCGGCACGCGGACGCCGTCCAGATGCACCTGCGCCGTCGGCGAGCCCTTCATGCCCATCTTCCGCTCCGGCGCGGCCGCGCTCAGGCCGGGCGCGTCCCCCGGCACCAGGAAGGCGGTGATCCCCCTCGGGCCCGCGCCGCCCGTGCGCGCCATCACGGTGTAGAAGTCCGCGACACCGCCGTGCGTGATCCATGCCTTCGTGCCGTCGAGCACCCAGTCTCCCCCGGCGTCCCGGACCGCGCGGGTGCGCAGCGCGGCCGCGTCCGAACCGGAGGACGGCTCGGACAGGCAGTACGCGCCGAGCAGTCCGCCCCCCAGCATCGCCGGGAGGTGCGCGGCCCGCTGCTCGTCGGTGCCGAACGCGGCGAGCGCGTGGCAGGACAGGCTGTGCACGCTCACCCCGAGCGCCACGGTGAGCCGGGCGGCGGCCAGTTCCTCCAGGACCTGGAGGTAGACGGCGTACGGCTGGTCGCCGCCGCCGTACGCGGAGTCGTACGGGAGGCCGAGCAGGCCGGAGGCCGACAGCAGCGAGAGCAGCTCGCGAGGGAAGTGTCCGGCGGCCTCCTCCTCGGCCGCGCGCGGCAGGATCTCGCGCGCGGCGATCTCCCGTACCAGGGCGAACAGCTCCCTGGCCTCCTCGGTGGGCAGCCGGCGCTCCACGGGCTGCGGGGCGTGATCGGCGCGGTCGGCGCGGTCGGGCATGGCGGCGCACTCCTCCCTCTCTGGGCCCGAGTCCCCGCCCTCACGGGCCCGCCCGGGCTTCGACACTGCGCCGATGCTGCCTCGGGACAAGGCGCGCGAGGGGGCGGCGGGCGCGGTGGCGGGTGGAGTATGCCCGTTCGGCGGGCGGCTGAGACGGTACGGGCCCGGGCGCCGGCCCCGCCCTCGCCCCCCCCGGTCCGGTCTCGGCCCTCGGCCGCCCGGGTCAGGCACGGCCGCCCGGTCCCGCGACCTCGGTCGTCCGGGCCAGGCACCGCCGTCCGCTCAGGCACGCATCGCCGCGTATGCGCCGAGCCACCCTGCCGCCAGCCGGTCGCCGCGGGTGAAGACGGCCGCGCCTCGGCGGCCCGCCGACGGGTCGGCCGGGTCCGCGGGCGGCAGGAGCAGCGTGGTCTCGTCTCCGTCGGCGACGTGCCGGGTGGTCGTCGCGCCGTTCCACAGGCGGATCACGGCTCCGGGCGGGGCCCCTACGTGGACCGCGTCGTCCGTCAGGGTGAGGCGCGTGCCGGTGGCGCGCTCCGCGAGGAGGGCGCGGTAGCGGTCCGGGGGCAGGGCGCAGTCGCCGGGCGGGGTCGTGCCGTTCCAGTCGGGCGCGTCGATGCCGCGGGCCCGGGCGGCGCTCCACAGCCGAGGGACGAGTTCGGGCGCGAGCGGCGCCGTGGCCATGCGCTCGCACATCCAGAGCAGGCGTCCGGCTCCTCGGCGCACCCCGAGGGTGCGCCAGCGGATGCGCAGCGCGAGGTCGCCGGCGACGACCGCCACCCAGGGGTGGACGGTGCCGAGCGGGCCCTGCGCACCGAGCCAGGCGAGATAGCGCCGGGCCTCCTCCAGGATGCCGATCATGGAGTCCATGGGGATGCCGAGCACGTAGCCGGGGCGGCCGCGGAAGAGGCGCGGACGGGTCGCGACGAGGAGCAGGACCGCTCGTGACAGGTCTCCGGCCTGTGGCCGCTGCTCGTCGTCGGCCGGAGCCGCCCCGGCCACCGGTTCCTCCGCCGGGCCGAGGCCCCAGGGATCGCCCGGCTCGCCGTCCGACGCATCCGCCTGCTCGGTGTCCCGCAGGACGCGGCGCAGGGCGGCCTTGGCCCGCTCGGTGAACGGCGCCTGTTCGAGTACGGGCAGGCGGGTGCTGAGCAGGGCCGCGAGCAACTGCTCGGCGGCGCGCGGGTCCTCGGGGACGGGCGCTTCCCGCAACGCCGTCGCCAGGTCGTCGGCGAGCGTGGCGTCGACCATGAAGCGGCTGGTCAGCCGGCCCAGCGGGCTGGGCTCCAGGCGGTCGCCGTCGTCGGCGGGCCGCAGACAGCCCACGGAGGCCAGGAACTGCGCCGCCTCGTGCAGCGGTTCGACGCTGTCGTGGCCCTGGTGCGCGGCGAACGTCCCGGCCCACCAGCGCTCGGCCTCGTCGAGCGTCGACAGGCGCTCCTGCACGGCCTCGGCGAGGAGATGGTCGGCCAGGTGGTCGTCGAGCCGCGACCGCACGGTGTATCCGGCGGCCAGCCGCGCCTGCCAGTGGGCCCGTTCGGCCGGGTCGGTGAGCAGGAAGGCCCAGCCCTCGCGCTCTCCGGCGCCGATGCGGCCGGCCCGGCCGAACATCTGCTGGACCATGGACACCTCGACGCGGTCCAGGCCGATGGTGGTGTCGGCGACGATCACCGCGCGGGCGGGCAGGTTGACGCCGGCCGCGACGGTGGAGGTGGCGACCAGGACGTCCGCCTCGCGGGCGCGGAAGGCCTGCTCGGCCTCGCGCTTGTACGGCCAGTCGCGGTAGTGCAGCCGTACGCCGGCCTTGGTGCACAGCCGCTCCACGGCCTCGGCGTCGTCGGCGTCCACGCCCACGACGGGCACGCCGCGGTCGGCGGCCAGCGCGAGCGCCGTGGACCGCACCCGGCGCTTGCTGCCGCAGAAGACGAGGACGCTGCCGCCGTCCTCGGTGACCTGCCGGGCGATGCGTACGGTCGCCTCGGTGCGGACGGCGGCCCGTGCGGCCCAGTCCGTCTCGTCCACCAGGGGCAGCAGGGGCAGTTGCCAGGTGAGCCGGGTGGGCCGCCAGCCGGTGCGGACCAGGCGGGCGCCCAGCCACTGGGCGACCTCGTCCGCGTTGGCGACCGTCGCGGACAGGCCGACGATCCGGGTGGCGGCGCTGTCCTCGCGTACCCGGGCGAGCAGCGCCTCCAGTACGGCTCCGCGCGTCGGGTCGCCGAGCAGGTGGATCTCGTCGACCACCAGGCAGCCGACCTCCGCGAGGGCGTCCCGCAGCGAGCCCGCGCGGCAGATCGCCTCGAACTTCTCGGTGGTGGCCACCCACACGTCGGCCGACCGGATCAGCTCCGTGTCCACCGCGGCCTCACCGGTCAGGCGCACCACCCGCAGGCCGCGGCGGCGCCACAGCGCGAGCTCGCGGTCGAGTTCGTCGGTGAGCGAGCGCTGCGGCACCAGCCAGGCCGCCTTGCGTCCGCGGGCGTGCGCCTCAAGGGCCGCGACCATTCCGATCGGGGTCTTTCCGGCGCCCGTCGGCGCCACCACGACCAGATGCCCGGTGCCTTCGAGCACCACCGGGACGGCGGCGGCCTGCACCGGGTTGAAGGCCGGGTGCGGCAGCAGTCCGGCCCAGTCGGGCGGCACCAGTTCGCCGACGGGCACGTACGTGTCGCTGGCACCGTGACCGTCGCCGTCACCGTGACCGTCGCCGTCCGGCAGCTCCTCCAGCGCGTCCCACTGGGCGGCGAAGGCGTCCCTGGCCGCCGTCGCCCAGGGCCCGGCGGCGGGCGCCGCGCCGCCCGGACCGGCCACGACCAGCTCCGTACGGCCGCCGGTGTCGCCGACCGTGCCGACCTGGCCGGCCTCCTCCCAGTAGCGGCTGACCCGGTACGGGACGTCCCGCTCCTTCAGCCACGTCCGCAGCGGCTCGTACTCCGGGCCGTCCGGGAGGATCACCCGCACGTCCTCGGCCGCCGCGAGCGCCGCGTCGGCCGGGCGCCACGCGGGATCGGCCACCGTGCACCACAACAGCGCGCGCTGCTCGGTCCCGTCGGGCACGGCCAGGTCGTCCGGCCACGCCGGGCCACGGCCCGCGCGCGTCCCCGGGCGCGGCTGCGCCGGGACGCGGACGGTCACGGTCACGGCCCGCGCGGGACGGGAGGCCCCGGTGCCGGTGGCCTTCCCGGCCTGACGGGGCAGGGCGTCGGTCAGCTGGTCGTACCGCTTCACGCCGAGATCCGCGAGGGTGAAGGCCGTCGGGCAGGCGGGGCAGACGAGCGCCGTGTACTGGTAGGTGCGGCCCTGGGACTCGTACGGTCTGCGCAGCGCGTGCAGTTCGCCGGCGCAGGCCGGGCAGCGGCGGTCGACGGTCTCCTCAAGGCTCCACCCCGGCTCCGCGAACCGCGCCGGGAAATCTCCGCCCAGCGTGACGCCCCACCGCTCCCGAGCCAGGTCGGTGACGGATCCCTGCACGCCGGCCTCGTCACTACGCATGACCCGACTGTGGCATCCCATGATCACGGCGCGCACGCGGTTCGCGGGGTTTCCCCCGATCAAGCGGCCGCCGCGCACCTGTTCACAACACCCCTACCGCCTCAAGCGCCTTGCGCTGTACGGGAGTCGGGCGGTCGGGGAAATACAGGTAGCAGACGCCTCCGGTGCCCGAGGCCACCTTCCCGCTCGCGTTGTAGCGCTTGGTGCGGAGCCAGATGTTCTCCCATTCGCGCCGCTTGTAGATCCGGCGGACGGCCTCGTCGCCGGGTGAGGCGGGGTCGTTGGCGATCACGTCGCCGTCGGCGGTGAAGCCGATGACGGTCATGAGGTGGCCCGAGGTGCCGTAGCCGGCGCCGGTGAGTTCGTCCTTGCGGAAGGACTGGGAGGTGATGGCCGGGATGCCGGCCCGGATCAGGGTCTCCAGGTCGGTGAGCGAGCGGAGCCGGGTCACGACGGCGTTCATGTCGGGGTAGGTGGCGGCATAGGCGGCGTTGAAGGGCCAGTTGCCGCAGCCCGCGTACTGGTAGTCGTAGGTGGAGCGGGCCGCGTGGCAGACCTGGGGGTCGGCGTACGACGGGTTCACCCAGGCCAGGTCCTCGGCGGCGGGGCGGCGGCCCCAGTACTCGACGATCATCTGGGAGGAGGTGGGGCTGCACCACGCCTCGCCGCCGTTGTCGTACTCGGGGTACTGCCCGACGTGGATGTTCTGCGAGTAGCGCGGCACGACCAGCTCGTGGCCGGGGCCGGGCTCGGAGGCGGGCACGGTGAAGCGGTCGGGGATGTCCGAGGCCATGGCGCCGATGCGCCAGACCGTGGGCGTGAGGGTGGTGCCGGGCGTGCGGTGGAGGGTGAGGCGGAGGCGGTACGAGACGAGCCGGAGGCCGCTCGCCGGGTCGTCGATCGAGAAGGTGTCGGTCCAGACGGTCGCCCTGCCGTCGCTCTGGTCGTCGACGGAGGTACGGCGGATGTCGGCGTCGCCCGCGGCCCAGCGGCCCATCACGAACCAGGGGGTGTCGGTGCCGTCGCCGTACGTGCCGCGCAGTTCGACCTGGAGCCAGGTGCCGGGCGGGGTGTGGGCGTTCCAGGAGGCGACGACCTCGGTGGCGGGCACGGTGGAGGTATGGACGGGCGAGGTCCAGCGGGCGTACTCCCAGGTGCCGGTCCGGCCGGTGTGCGGGTCGGTGTAGTCGGTGCGGCCGGCCGGGGTGTCGATGACGAGGCCGGGGCGGTGGCCGGCGACGGCCCTGGTGCCGGCCGGGGTGCCGCAGCGCCAGTCGGTGTACGTGGACCAGAAGCGGTTGTCGACGAGTCCGGGCGCCGGGGCGTGGCCCGTGGGCTCGTCGGTGCACGTCTCGCGGTCGGCGCAGGTCTCCGCGGCCGAGGGGTCGGCGACCGAGGGGTCCGCGGCGGAGGCGGCCGGGGCCGTGGTGGCGGTGGCGGCCGCCGCGGCGAGGGCGGCGGCGAGGACGGTTCTGCGCGGGGTGGCAGGAGGCATGGGCGGTGACCCTCCAGTCGGTGGTGGCGGACGGACGGGCTGCGCGCCCATAATCGCGGCACGCGGACGGCTTCTGCCAGCGATTCGACACGTGCCGCGCGAGCAATATTGGTCTTCACCACTGGCGGCCACCGCCGTGCTGACCTGCGGCGGACCCGGGCGGGCCGCTCCCCTACCCTGGGGCCATGAACGATCTCGACCGCGTGGCCGCCGCCCTGCGCCGGCTGCCGCCCTCCTGCGGCCCGGTGCGGCTCGTCGCGGTCGACGGGCACGCGGGGTCCGGCAAG
Source organism: Streptomyces sp. NPDC004788 (assembly GCF_053601115.1). Taxonomy (NCBI): domain Bacteria; kingdom Bacillati; phylum Actinomycetota; class Actinomycetes; order Kitasatosporales; family Streptomycetaceae; genus Streptomyces; species Streptomyces sp. NPDC004788. The sequence goes on along the minus strand of NZ_JBSGBF010000101.1, from coordinate 14,593 downwards.
TCGACGCTCGCCGGCCGGCTCGCGGCCGCCCTGGGCGACGCCCCCGTCCTCCATCTCGACGACCTCGCCACGCACGAGGAGCTCTTCGAATGGACCGGCCGGCTCCTGGATGAGGTGATCGCACCGCTCTCCCGGGGCGAGACGGCGCTCTACCACCCGTACGACTGGGTCCTGCGCCGCTTCGGCGCGCCCCGGCCGCTGGCGGCCGCACCCGTGGTGCTCATGGAGGGCGTGGGGGCCGGGCGGCGGGCGCTGCGGCCGCATCTGGCGCGGCTGCTGTGGATGGAGCGCGGCCCCGAGGACTCCTGGGCGCGCGGCCGGCGCCGCGACGGGCCCGGGCTCTCCGACTTCTGGGACGGCTGGACGGTGGCGGAGTCTCGCCATTTCGCCGGGGACCCCTCACGGCCGTTCGCCGAGACCCTGGTGCGGGAGCGCGGAGAGGGTTACGAGTGGCTGCCAGGACCTGCTGTGGCGGCAAGCCCGAACCAGATCATCACTCAACGTGACGACTCCCCGGCCGCAAACTGAGTGGCCCGCACTCCGCTTCCGCAAGTGGCTCAACTCCGCTTGACCCAAGGGGCGTACAGGTCTTACGTTCTCAATGTGCGGCCCTTCGGAGCCGCCGCGGACGCGAAGCCCCCGGTTGTTCCCCCGTGATCGGGGGCTTCGTTCCGCCCCCACGCTCACCGTGGGTCACCGCCCGTGAACTGCCGACGGATCGCGTCGATCACGGGAGATCGGCTTCTTCACCCTCATCACGCACCCCCTGCGCAGGTACGATGCCCCTCGGTGCGGTCAATTCCCGTCCACGTGTAGACGGTTGTGGGGGACCCGATGGACTTCGGCACACAGGGCGCACACGCCCCCGCCGAACTCGCCTGGCTGCGCGGAGTCGACGCCTACACGATGGGCGCCTATCCGCAGGCCGAGGAGGAGTTCCGTACGGCGGTGCGCATCGACCCCGGCATGGCCGACGGCTGGCTCGGCCTGCACGCGCTGCGGGTCGACACCACGACCGCGCTGCTGCGCATGTACCGCAACCGCGAGCGCTTCGGCGAACAGCGGTCCCGGCACCGGAGGACGCTCAACTCCTGGTACTGGCTGGGCTGGTGGGTGCAGCCGGTCCTGGAGAGCCCGCGTGATCTGCTGCTCGCGCACGCCTCCCACTGGCTCGACGGCCGCCACGTGGCCGAGCTGGACCGGGCCCTCGCCGGGCTCCCGCCGGTCGACACCGACCCGCAGGTGCGCTTCCTGCACGCCTGCCGCGCCTATCTGGTCAAGGACTGGGACCAGCTGGTCCGGCACACCGAACCGCTCGTCGACGACCCGCTGCTCGGCATCGAGGCGGGGCTCTTCGGCGGCATGGCGCGGGTGCGCCTGGAGATGTACGGGCAGGCCGAGCCGTTGCTCGCCGCGGCGCTGATGCGCTGCCGCAGCGAACAGCCGCAGCGCAAGGAGCTGCGCTACTGGCTGGCCCGGGCCCACGAGGGCACCGGCCGGAGCGCCGCCGCGCTGCCCCTCTACCGGGCGGTGCACCGGATCGACCCGGCGTTCATGGACACGGCGGCGCGGCTCGCGGCGATCGCCGAGTACGACGGCTTCGAGGGCCCGGACGACCCGGCGGGCCTCACCACCGCGGTGTACGGCGGGCTCGGCCAGGACATGGTGGACGGCGACCGGTTCGTGCCGGAGTCGCCGGTCGGCGACGGGCTGCTGCTGAAGCCCGAGGCCGTGCCGCCGCCCGCGCCGCCGGAGCCGCCCGACGTCGTCCGGCAGAAGGCGGCGATCCCGCCGCAACCGGTGCCGCCGCGCTTCCCCGCCAGCCCGACCGACCCGGCGCTGCTCGCCGAGGCGCTCGCCGAGCTGGAGCGGATGGTCGGCATGGAGCCGGTGAAAAGGCAGGTCAAGGCCCTGTCGGCACAGCTGGAGATGGCCCGGCTGCGCGCCGGACAGGGCCTTCCCGTCCAGCCGCCGAAACGTCACTTTGTCTTCTCGGGCCCCTCCGGCACCGGCAAGACCACCGTCGCCCGCATACTCGGCCGGGTGTTCTACGCCCTCGGGCTGCTCGGCGGCGACCATCTCGTGGAGGCCCAGCGCGCCGACCTGGTCGGCGAGTTCCTCGGTCAGACGGCGGTCAAGGCGAACGAGCTGATCGACTCGGCCGTCGGCGGCGTGCTCTTCGTCGACGAGGCGTACTCGCTCTCCAACACCGGCTACAGCAAGGGCGACGCCTACGGCGACGAGGCCCTCCAGGTCCTCCTCAAGCGCGCCGAGGACAACCGCGACCACCTGGTGGTGATCCTGGCCGGCTACCCGGAGGGCATGGACCGGCTGCTCGCCGCCAACCCCGGGCTCTCCTCCCGCTTCACGACCCGGGTCGACTTCCCCTCGTACCGCCCGCTCGAACTCACCGAGATCGGCAAGGTGCTCGCCGCCGCGAACGGCGACTGCTGGGACGAGGAGGCCCTGGAGGAGCTGGGCTCGATCAGCGGGCACGTCGTCGAGCAGGGCTGGATCGATGAGCTCGGCAACGGGCGATTCCTGCGCACCCTGTACGAGAAGTCCTGCGCGTACCGGGATCTGCGCCTGTCCGGCTACGCGACCACCCCGACCCGCGACGACCTCGCGACGCTGCGCCTGCCGGACCTGATGCAGGCGTACGGCGAGGTCCTGTCCGGCCGCGGCCCGATGGACCGCGGCCCGCAGGAACCGCCGGGGATCTGATCCGGGATCGTGGATCCGAGATCCGAGACCGTGGATCCGGGATCCCGGATCGTGAATCCGAGATCGCGGAACCGAGACCCAGGATCGTGAATCCGAGATCGTGGATCCAGGATCGCGGATCCGATATCCAGGATCCGAGCTCCGGGATATTGGATCCCGGTGCTCGGATATTGGATCCAAGCGCGCCCCGCCCGCTCAGCCCGCCAGCGCCTCCGCCGGACGTTCCGGACGGGGAGCCGGGGCGAGCCGGTGGGCCGGGTCGCGGACCTCGCCCACCAGCATCTCCAGGACGTCCTCCAGGGCGACCAGGCCGAGCACCCGGCCGGAGGCGTCCGCGACCTGGGCCAGGTGGGTGGCGGCGCGGCGCATCACGGTGAGGGCGTCGTCGAGCGGCAGCTCGGACCGCAGCGTGGCCATGGGGCGCCAGACGTGCTGGGGCACCGCGCGCTCGCGGTCCTCCAGGTCGAGGACGTCCTTCACGTGCACGAAGCCCATGAAGGAGCCGCGGCCCTTGCGGCAGACCGGGAAGCGGGAGTAGCCGGTCCGGACGGTGAGCTCCTCGATCTCGCGCGGGGTGACGGACGGGGAGACCGTGACCAGCGAGGCGGAGGGGATGAGGACGTCCGTGACGGGGCGGGTGCCCAGTTCCAGGGCGTCCTCCAGGCGCTCCTGCTCGGCCGGGTCGAGGAGTCCGGCCTGGCCGGCGTCCTCGACGAGGCGTCCGAGCTGGGCGCTGGTGAAGACGGCCTCGACCTCGTCCTTGGGTTCCACCTTGAAGGCCCGCAGCACCAGCCGGGCGCAGGCGCCGAGGGCCGTGGTGACGGGCCGGCAGAGCCGGGCGAAGCCGACCAGGCCGGGGCCGAGGAGGAGCGCGGTGCGCTCGGGGTCGGCCATGGCCAGGTTCTTCGGGACCATCTCGCCGATCACCAGGTGGAGGAAGACCACCATGGCGAGCGCGAACACGTACCCGAGGGGATGGATCAGGCCCGCCGGCACGTGCACGGCGTGGAAGACGGGTTCGAGCAGCGCGGCCACGGTCGGCTCGGCGACGGCGCCGAGGGTGAGCGAGGCGACGGTGATGCCGAACTGGGCGGCGGCCATCATCTGCGGCAGGTTCTCCAGGCCGTACAGGACCTGGCGGGCCCGCTTGCCGCTTCGCTGCTCGATCTGGCTGCGGCGCACGGAGACGAGCGCGAACTCGGCGCCGACGAAGAAGCCGTTGGCGAGCACGAGGAGGACGGCGAGGAACAGCGGGAGCAGACTCATCGGGCGGCCTCCACGGCGACGGGCACCGGGGCGGTGCGCATGATCCGCACCCGTTCGGCGCGGTAGCGGTCGACCTGGCGCACCGAGAGCCGCCAGCCCGGGAGTTCGGCCCGGTCGCCCGGGGCGGGGATGCGCCCGAGCAGGTCGGCGACGAGCCCGGCGACCGTCTCGTACGGGCCGTCGGGCACGTCGAGTCCTATCCGGTGCAGGGTGTGCACCCGGCAGGAGCCGTCGGCCTCCCAGACCTCCTTGCCGTCCTCGGAGGACACGGGGGCGAGTTCGGGCCGTTCGTCGGCGGCGGTGTCGTGCTCGTCGCGGACCTCGCCGACGAGCTCCTCGACGATGTCCTCCAGGGTGACGACGCCGGCGGTGCCGCCGTACTCGTCGACGACGACCGCGATCGGCTGCTCGCGGCGCAGCCGCTCCAGGAGGGCCTGGGCGGGCAGCGACTCGGGGACGAGCAGCGGCGGGACGGCGATCCGGCCGACCGGGGTGCGGTGCCGCTCGTGCGGGACGACGGCGAGGGCGTCCTTGAGGTGGACCATGCCGACGATCTCGTCGATCCGCTCGCGGTAGACCGGGAAGCGGGACAGGCCGGTGGCCCGGGTGAGGTTGAGGACGTCGGCCGCGGTGGCGTCCGACTGCAGGGCGCTCATCTTCACCCGCGGGGTCATGACCTGCTCGGCGGTGAGCCCGCCGAGCGACAGGGTCCGTACGAAGAGGTCGGCGGTGTCCTGTTCGAGGGCGCCCGCCTGGGCCGAGTGGCGGGCGAGGGAGACCAGCTCCCCCGGGGTGCGCACCGAGTCGAGCTCGTCGGCCGGTTCGACGCCGAAGAGCCGGACGAGCCGGTTGGCGACGGTGTTCAGTACGGAGATCACCGGGCGGAACAGCGCGGAGAAGACGTGCTGCGGGCCGGCGACGAAGCGGGCCACCTGGAGCGGCCGGGAGACCGCCCAGTTCTTGGGCACGAGTTCGCCGACCACCATCTGCACGGCGGACGCGAGCAGCATGCCGACCAGCACCGAGATGCCGGACACGGCCCCTTCGGGCAGCCCGGTCGCGGCGAGCGGCCCGTCGAGCAGGCCGGCGAGCGCGGGCTCGGCGAGCATGCCGGTGACGAGCGAGGTGATGGTGATGCCGAGCTGGGTGCCCGAGAGCTGGAAGGACAGCTCGCGCAGCGCCGTCACGACGCCGCGGGCGCGGCGGTCGCCTTCGGCGGCGGCGCGCTCGGCCTCGGCGCGTTCCACGGTGACGAGGCCGAACTCGGCGGCCACGAAGAAGCCGTTGGCGAGGATCAGAAGGAAGGCTGCGGCGAGCAGCGACAGAGAGACGATCATGCCGCCGCCTCCAGGGAGGGGGCGGCGCAGGTACTACCGGACGATCCGTCCATTGCCGGAGGGAGTCACTCCTCGGAGTCGTTGGGCGGCCTCGCGGGCCGCCGGCGGGCGGCCCTGCACATGCGAGGCGGTGGTGCCGCTCGGCACCACCGCCTCAAGAGTAATCACGCCCGTGCCGCGTCGGGCAGGGGGTCGGCCCCGTATGGGGGACGGATCAGGGTCGCCCGCCCGTTCAGGCCGCTTCCGTGCCGCTGCCATGGCTCTCGGCGAGCGCGCGCAGGGCGCGCGCGTCGCTGATGGCCTTCTCCTTGGCGATGCCCGGCTGGATGCCGAGGACGGGCAGGCTGGTGCCGTCGCTCAGGTCGAGGAAGACCCAGGGGTCGCCGTGGCGCAGGTTGACCCGCAGGATCTGGGCCCATGCGAGCCGGCGCGTCCGGGTGATGTTGACGACCGTCACACCCTCGTCGTCGGCGACGACCTTGGGCCGGGCGAGCAGCACCAGGACGCCCAGGAAGAGCGCGGCGGTGAAGACGAAGCTGGCCCGCTCCCCCGGTCCGAGCTTCTCCAGGATCAGCCCGACGGCCGAGATGACGACGAACATCGCCACGCCGAGGGTCAGCAGGACGACCCGGGTGCGGGCCGGCCGGAAGGTGACCGGGAGGGCGGGCGGCGTGGCGTCGGACATCGGGTGTTCCTCGCGGAGGTGCGGCAGGCGGGTCGGCGGGCGGGCCCGGCGGCGCCGGGCCGGCTCAGCAGCCGCCGGCCGGCTCGGCGGCGAGCGGCCGGCTGAGCGGCGAACGGCCGGCTGAGCGGCGGCGGGCTGGCTCAGAGGCGGCAGGCGTGGATGGCCGTGGTGAGGATGGCGCGCGCGCCCAGCTCGTACAGGTCGTCCATGACCTTCTGCGCCTCCTTGGCGGGGACCATGGCGCGCACGGCGACCCAGCCCTCGTTGTGCAGCGGCGAGACGGTGGGCGACTCCAGGCCCGGGGTGAGGGCGACGGCCTGCTCCAGGTGCTCGGCGCGGCAGTCGTAGTCCATCATCACGTACGAGCGGGCGACGAGGACGCCCTGGAGGCGGCGCAGGAACTGCTGCACCTTGGGGTCGTCGGCCGTGGCGCCGGTGCGGCGGACGACGACGGCCTCGGAAGTGAGGATCGGCTCGCCGATGACCTCCAGGCCGGCGTTGCGCAGGCTGGTGCCGGTCTCGACGACGTCCGCGATGATCTGGGCGACGCCCAGCTGGATCGCGGTCTCGACGGCGCCGTCGAGGTGCACGACGGAGGCGTCGACGCCCTGCTCGGCGAGGTGCTTGGCGACGATGCCCTCGTAGGAGGTGGCGATCGTCATGCCGTGGAAGTCCTCGGGGCCCTTCGCGGTGCCGGGGCGGGTGGCGTAGCGGAAGGTGGAGCGGCCGAAGTTCAGCGGCAGGATCTCCTCGGCGTTGGCGCCGGAGTCCAGGAGCAGGTCGCGGCCGGTGATGCCGATGTCGAGCCGGCCGGAGGCCACGTAGATCGCGATGTCCTTGGGACGGAGGTAGAAGAACTCCACCTCGTTGTCCGGGTCGACGGTGACGAGCTCCTTGGACTCCTTGCGCTGCCGGTAGCCCGCCTCATGGAGCATCTCCATCGCAGGTCCGGAGAGAGAACCCTTGTTGGGGACGGCGATGCGCAGCATGGGGTGGGCTTCCTTTGCCTCAGGAGTTTCGGGGTGTCGGGTGCTGGGTGCTCAGAGGTGGGCGTAGACGTCGTCGAGCGAGATCCCGCGGGCGACCATCATCACCTGGACGTGGTACAGCAGCTGCGAGATCTCCTCGGCGGCGGCTTCCTTGCCCTCGTACTCGGCGGCCATCCAGACCTCGGCGGCCTCCTCGACGACCTTCTTGCCGATGGCATGGACGCCCTTGCCGACCAGTTCCGCGGTACGGGAGGTCGCCGGGTCGCCGGTCTCGGCCTTGAGCTTGAGCTCGGCGAAGAGCTCTTCGAAGGTTTTGTTCGCCATGATGTCCTAAGAGTACGGGGTGCGAGGCTTGCACTCAGCGCCAGGGTTCGCTGACCGTGCGCAGCGTGGTCGCGGTGGCGACGGCGGCGGTGACGGCCTCGTGGCCCTTGTCCTCGCTGGAGCCCTCCAGGCCGGCCCGGTCCAGGGCCTGCTCCTCGTTGTCCACGGTCAGGACGCCGAATCCGACGGGTACGCCGGTGTCGATCGAGACCTGGGTGAGGCCGTGGGTGACGCCCTGGCACACGTACTCGAAGTGCGGCGTCCCGCCGCGGATGACGACGCCGAGGGCCACGATGGCATCGTAGCCGCGCCCGGCGAGCACCTTGGCCACGACGGGGAGCTCGAAGCTGCCGGGGACGCGCAGCAGGGTGGGCTCCTCGATGCCGAGCTCGCTCAGCGCCCGCAGGGCGCCGTCGACGAGGCCGTCCATGATCTTCTCGTGCCACTGGGCGGCGATGACCGCCACCCGCAGGTCGCCGCAGTTCTTCACGCTGAGGACGGGTGCGCCCTTGCCGCTCATGGTTCTCCTTGGTCGATCTCGGTACGTGCTGACTTACTGGTTTCCGCAGGTGGACGGCTGCGTGCCGTCCAGCCAGGGCAGGTCGTGGCCCATCCGGTCCCGCTTGGTGCGCAGGTAGGTGAGGTTGTGCTCGCCGGCCTGGACGGGCATGGGCTCGCGGCCCTCGACGGTGAGGCCGTGGCGGGTGAGCGCGTCGACCTTGTCGGGGTTGTTGGTCATCAGGCGCAGGGTGCGGACGCCGAGGTCGGCGAGGATCTGCGCGCCGGCCGCGTAGTCGCGGGCGTCGGCGGGCAGGCCGAGTTCCAGGTTGGCGTCGAGGGTGTCGCGGCCGCGCTCCTGGAGCTCGTACGCGCGGAGCTTGGACAGCAGGCCGATGCCGCGTCCCTCGTGGCCGCGCAGATAGACCACGACGCCGCGGCCGGCCTCGGTGATCCGGTCCATGGACGCCTGGAGCTGGGGGCCGCAGTCGCAGCGCAGCGAGTGGAAGACGTCGCCGGTGAGGCACTCGGAGTGGACCCGGACCAGCACGTCCCGGCCGTCGCCGATCTCGCCGTGGACGAGGGCGACGTGCTCGACGCCGTCGACGGTGGAGCGGTAGCCGTACGCGGTGAACTCGCCGTGCGCGGTGGGCAGGTGGACCTCGGCCTCGCGGCGGACGGTCGGCTCGGCGGAGCGGCGGTAGGCGATCAGGTCCTCGATGGAGATGATCGTCAGGCCGTGCTTGCGGGCGAACGGGATCAGCTCGGGCAGCCGCAGCATCGCGCCGTCCTCGCCGGCGATCTCGACGATCGCGCCGGCCGGGCGGAGACCGGCGAGCCGGGCGAGGTCGACGGCGGCCTCGGTGTGCCCGTTGCGGGCGAGCACGCCGCCGTCCTTGGCGCGCAGCGGGAAGATGTGGCCGGGGCGGACGAAGTCGCCGGGCTCGTGCACTCCGCTCGCGAGCAGCCGCAGGGTGGTGGCGCGGTCGGACGCGGAGATGCCGGTGGTCACGCCGTGGGCGGCGGTCGCGTCGACGGAGACGGTGAAGGCGGTCTTCATCGACTCGGTGTTGTCGTCGACCATCTGCGGCAGCCGGAGGCGGTCGAGCTCGTCGCCCTCCATGGGGGCGCAGATCAGGCCGCGGCACTCGCTCATCATGAAGGCGACGACCTCGGGGGTGGCCTTCTCGGCGGCGATGACGAGGTCGCCCTCGTTCTCGCGGTCCTCGTCGTCCACGACGACGACGGGGCGGCCTGCGGCGATGTCCGCGATGGCCTGTTCGACGGGGTCGAGGGTGAGGTCGGTGGCGTCCCAGAGAGGCAGCGCACTGGTCATGCGTGGGCTCCTTCCAGAGTGGCGGGAACAGCGCGGGACCGGAGCCACCAGTCGCGCATGCCCCAGATGACGAGGGCGAAGTAGATGACGTAGACGAGGCCGGAGAAGGCGAGGCCGCTGCTGAAGGCGAGCGGGACGCCGACCAGGTCGACGAGGAGCCAGGCGAACCAGAACTCGACCAGGCCGCGGGCCTGGGCGACCATCGCGACGAGGGTGCCGACGAAGATGTAGGCGTCGGCCCACGGGCTCCAGGAGAGCTGCGGGTAGAGGGTGAACAGGCCGCCGACGGCGAGGGTGCCGAGGGCCGCGCCGCCCAGGAGCACTCCGCGCTCCTTCCAGGTGGCGAAGCGGACGGCGATGGAGCCGTCCTGCGCCTGCTGCCTGCCGCGGTTCCACTGCCACCAGCCCCAGGCGGCGACGCCGATGACGAGGAGCTGCTTGCCGACGCCGCCGGCCAGGTGGGCGGAGGCGTAGGCGCCGACGAGGATCAGGCCGGAGAGCAGCTGGGCGGGCCAGGTGAGGATGGAGCGGCGCCAGCCGAGGGCCAGGGCGATCAGGCCGATCGTGTTGCCGATCATGTCGGACCACATGATGTGCTGGCCGAAGACGGCGAACGCCTCGGAGTTGAGCCAGTTCACTTGACGTTCCCCTGTCCGTTCGACTGTGCGTGCGACTGGCCGTTCGGGCCGAGCAGCCGCTCGACGTACTTGGCGATGACGTCCACCTCGAGGTTGACCGGGGCGCCGGGCTGCTTGATGCCGAGCGTGGTCAGGGCGAGGGTGGTGGGGATGAGGCTGATGGTGAACCAGTCGTCGCCGACCTCGACGACGGTGAGGCTGACACCGTCGACGGTGATGGAGCCCTTCTCGACGACGTAGCGGGCGAGCTGCGCGGGCAGGCCGACCTTGACGATCTCCCAGTGCTCGGAGGGCTCGCGCTCCAGGATGGTGCCGGTGCCGTCCACGTGGCCCTGGACGATGTGGCCGCCGAGGCGTCCGCCGACGGCCATGGGCCGCTCCAGGTTGACGCGGAAGCCGACCTCCAGGGCGCCCAGCGAGGAGCGCTTGAGGGTCTCGGCCATCACGTCGGCGGTGAACTCGCCGTCGCCGAACTCCACGACCGTGAGGCAGACGCCGTTGACGGCGATCGAGTCGCCGTGCTGGGCCCCTTCGGTGACCACGGGGCCGCGCAGGCGGAAGCGGGAGGCGTCCTGCAGCTGCTCGACGGCGACGACCTCGCCCAGCTCTTCGACGATTCCGGTGAACACGGTCAGGCTCCCTTGGGGGTCAGGACGGCAGGGGCGGTGGGGCCGGCGCTGGGGACGGCGCCGGGAACGGCGGTGATGCGGATATCGGATCCAATGCGCGCGGTGTCGATGACGTCGAGGCGCAACGCACGCGCGATGGTGGTGATTCCGGCGTCGGCGAGGGCGGCGGGGCCCGCGCCGAGCAGCACCGGGGCGAGATAGCCGACGACCTGGTCGACGGCGCCCGCGGCGACGAAGGAGCCCGCGAGGGTGGGGCCGCCTTCGAGGAGGACGGAGCGGATGCCGCGGGCGTACAGCGCGGTGAGCAGCTCGTGCACGCCGACGCGGCCGTCGCGCAGGGGCAGCCGGAGCAGCTCGACGCCGGGCAGGTGCCGGGTGTCGGCGTCCTCGCCGACCACGAGCAGGGTGGGCGCGGCGTCGTCGAGGATCCGGGCGGTGGGCGGCAGCTCGGCGCGGGTGTCGAGGGCGATCCGCAGCGGCTGGGTGACGCCCTCGATGCCGCGGACGGCGAGGTGCGGGTCGTCCGTGCGCAGCGTCCCGCCGCCGACGAGGACGGCGTCGGCCTCGGCGCGCAGCCGGTGGACGTCGGCGCGGGACTCGGCGGAGCTGATCCAGCGGGAGGTGCCGTCGGCGGCGGCGATCCGGCCGTCGAGGGTGGCGGCGTACTTCCAGCGGACGAAGGGGCGGCCCTCGCGTACGGAGGTGAGCCAGGCGGTGTTGCCGGCCTCGGCCTCGTCCCGCAGGAGGCCCTGCTCGACCTCGACGCCGGCCTCGCGCAGCGTGTCGGCACCGCCCGTGGCCTGCGGGTTCGGGTCGCCGACCGCGTAGACGACGCGGGCGATCCCGGCCTCGATCAGGGCCTGGGAGCAGGGGCCGGTGCGGCCGGTGTGGTTGCAGGGTTCGAGGGTGACGTACGCGGTGCCGCCGCGGGCCAGGACGCCGGCCTCGCGCAGGGCGTGGACCTCGGCGTGCGGGCCGCCGGCGCGCTGGTGCCAGCCTTCGCCGACCTGGTGGCCGGAGGCGTCGGTGATGACGCAGCCGACGACGGGGTTGGGGCTGGTGGAGCCGAGTCCGCGGGCGGCGAGCGCGATCGCGCGTCGCATGGCGGTGATGTCGGCTGGCGTGGCCACCGGGTCCTCCTGCCTCTTCGGGCACGGACTCCGGGGCCTGTCGGTGACGACAGAGAGCGGGTACGACGGCCTCGCGCGGGGTGTGCCGAAGCCGAGGGTCCTCCTGGTGCGCCGGGACCGGAAACCGGTACGGCGACCAGCGGACGTACGGCCGGCTCACCCCTGTGAAGGGGTCGCCCGCCGCGCACTGCCTCCCATCCGGACTTTCACCGTCGGTCCAGGAATCTCACCTGGTCAACCGGCCGCTGGCTGCGGACGGGTCGCGGACTATACCGCCGGTTCGGAATTACACCGACCCCGGAGTGCGCTGCTGCTGATACAGGGCCAGTGTGCCACGGACGAAGACCGGCCATACGGGTGAGGCCCTGTGGGCTGACTCACAGCCCGGCTCACCCTCCCACGGAATACGCCTTTGGTCCAGACCTATTGACGCACTGGTCTAGTCCTCTTAATCTCCGTGTCACCTCCGAGGTACGGCCCGCCGGTGTGCGCACTCCACGGGCCCAACACGACCCACCCCCCTGTTCGTTGTGTTCTGACCGACCTCCCTTGGAGGAACCGATCGTGCTGTCCCCCACGAAGAAGAGAGCGACGCTGCTGGCGTCCGGCGCGGCCGTCGCCGGACTCCTGTTCGGCTCGCTCTCCGGCGGCGTCTCGTACGCCGCCGACAACGAGAGCTGTCGCCCCGACGGGCTGTACAAGACCCCCGGCGTCGACGTCCCGTACTGCTCGGTCTACGACACCGAGGGCCGCGAGAAGATGGGCGCGGACCACCAGCGCCGGGTCATCGGCTACTTCACCGGCTGGCGCACCGGCAAGAACGGCGAGCCCGCCTATCTGGCCTCCGACATCCCGTGGGACAAGGTCACCCACATCAACTACGCCTTCGGTCACGTCGGCAGCGACAACAAGCTGTCCGTGGGCGCGGACGGCCCGGACAACGCGGCCACCGGGATGACCTGGCCCGGTGTCGCGGGCGCCGAGATGGACCCCGCGTACCCCTACAAGGGCCACTTCAACCTGCTGAACAAGTTCAAGAAGAGCCATCCGAACGTGAAGACGCTGATCTCGGTCGGCGGCTGGGCGGAGACCGGCGGCTACTTCGACGACAGCGGCAACCGGGTGAACTCCGGCGGCTTCTACGCGATGGCCACCAACGCCGACGGGTCGGTCAACCAGGCCGGGATCGACACGTTCGCGAACTCGGCCGTCGACTTCGTCCGGAAGTACGGCTTCAACGGCGTCGACATCGACTACGAGTACCCGACGACCATGAAGGACGCCGGCAACCCGCTCGACTGGCAGCTCGCCAACGCGCGCCGCGCGGGCCTCGTGCAGGGCTACGCGGCGCTGATGAAGTCGCTGCGCGAGAAGCTCGACCGGGCCGGCGCCGCCGACGGCAGGCACTACCTGCTGACCGTCGCCGCGCCCTCCTCCGGCTATCTGCTGCGCGGCATGGAGACCTTCCAGATGCAGAGGTACCTGGACTACGTCAACATCATGTCCTACGACCTGCACGGCGCCTGGAACGAGTACGTCGGCCCGAACGCCTCGCTCTTCGACGACGGCAAGGACGCCGAGCTCGCCGCCGCGAACGTCTACGGCTCCTCGCAGTACGGCTCCATCGGCTACCTGAACACCGACTGGGCGTACCACTACTTCCGCGGCTCGATGCCGGCCGGCCGGATCAACATCGGGCTGCCCTACTACACCCGCGGCCACAAGAACGTGCAGGGCGGCACCGACGGTCTGTGGGGCAAGGCCGCCGCGACCACCTGCCCGGCCGGCTCCGGCCTGACCAAGTGCGGTGACGGCGCCTCCGGCATCGACAACCTGTGGCACGACAAGGACACCAACGGGCAGGAGTCGCCCGCCGGTTCCAACCCGATGTGGCACGCCAAGAACCTGGAGAAGGGGATCGTCGGCGACTACGTCACCAAGTACGGCTTCCCCGCCGACACCAGGCTGACCGGCACCTACGCCCGCAAGTACGACCCGACGCTGGTCGCCCCGTGGCTGTGGAACGCCGAGAAGAAGGTCTTCCTGTCCACCGAGGACGAGCAGTCGGTGGGCGCCAAGGCCGACTACGTGGTCGACCGCGGCATCGGCGGCACGATGGTCTGGGAGCTGGCCGGCGACTACGGCTGGAACGCGGCCAAGGGCCAGTACGAGATGGGCTCCACGCTCACCTCGCTGATGTACGACAAGTTCAAGGCGGCCACCCCGTACGGCGCGAAGAAGTCGAACAGGGCGCTGCCCACGCAGGCCGTGAACGTCGGCGTGGAGTTCACCGACTTCAAGCTGGGCGACTCCAACTACCCGATCACGCCGAAGCTGCGGATCACCAACAACACGCAGACGACGCTGCCGGGCGGCACGGAGTTCCAGTTCGACTACGCCACCTCGGCCCCGAACAACGCCTCCGACCAGTCCGGCTTCGGTACGAAGGTGATCAGCAGCGACCACACGGGCAGCAACGTGGGCGGCCTGAAGGGCGACTTCCACCGGGTCTCCCTGAAGCTCCCGGCCTGGCAGTCGCTCGCCCCGGGCGCCACCGTCGACGTGGCCTTCAACTACTACCTGCCGGTCTCGACGCCGTCGAACTGGACGGTGACGATCAACGGCACGGCGTACGCGCTCGCCGCCGACCTGGCCCGCGGCACGACGGTGGTGGAGCCGGGCGGCTCGACCGCGACCCCGACGCCGACGCCGACCACCACCACGCCCACGCCGACCCCCACCACCACGTCGCCGACCCCGACGCCCACGCCGACGGGTGGCACCTGCACCGCCCCGGCGTACGTGGCCGGCCAGATCTACACCGCGGGTCAGACCGTGTCCCACAAGGGCCACAACTGGAAGGCCAAGTGGTGGACGCAGAACGAGGAGCCGGGCACGACCGGTGACTGGGGCGTCTGGCAGGACCTCGGCGCCTGCTAGCGCACGCCTCCTGAGAAACCCCCGGCGGCGGTCTCACGGCCCTTGCCGCCGCCGGGTCTCCGAAGCCCGCGCCGCGCCCCCCCCCTGTCCGGGGCGC
>NZ_JBSGBF010000100.1:0-28937 GCF_053601115.1 Streptomyces sp. NPDC004788 | reverse complement strand
GGGGCAGGGGGGGAGGCGCGGAGCCCCACAGCTCCGCCGGTAAGTGACGACACATGAGAAGAATCGCGGCCCATGGGCTGCACCTCCTGACGGCCGTCCTCGCGGCCGTCGTCCTGCTCGGGGGACAGACGGCACCCGCCGCGGCGGTCACGACGACACCGGGGGACGCGGCGGGCACCGCCCACACCCGGGAGTCGGTCCGGGCGATGACCTGGAACATCTGCGGCGAGGCGGGCGGCCGGGTGGCCTCGGACGCCGGCTACTGCCCGTACCGCAACGTGCCCGGCAAGAAGATCGAGGGCATCGCCCAGCTGGTCAAGGACCGGAACCTCAACGTGGTCATGCTCCAGGAGGTGTGCTCGGTCAGCCACCTGGCCCCGCTGGAGGCGAAGCTGGAGGCCGACGACCCCGGCTCCGACTGGACGTTCGCGCTCGCCGGCGTGACGCGCCCCGGGGACACGTACCAGACTGAGCAGCCGGGAGTCGAGTTCGTCGACTCGCAGGGCTCGCGGTGCCGCGGCTCGCTCTCCGGCACGCTGGGCGTGGCCATCGGCGTCAAGGGCCGGATGACGTGGAAGACCGAGACGGACTTCACCACTCCGCTCGGTCTGTCGATGGACCGCGGCACCGTGCTGTGCGTGGAGGTGGCCGGCTGGGAGAACCACGTGTGCACGACGCACGTCTCCAACTTCGGCGCGGATGTCCCGGCCAAGCTGACGCAGGCGCAGGCCGACCAGTACTACGACGACCAGATCGCGACGGTCGCGGACGTGGTGGGGAAGTTCCCGTCCGTCGTCCTGGGCGGTGACTTCAACACCCGGCTCCAGGACCGACTCCAGCCGCTCTACAGCCTGATGGCGGAGTGCGACCAGCGGTCGTACTACCCCGGCGACGCCTCCGACGAGCCCACGAAGTTCACGCTCGACGGCGTGACGACCGACGCGAACGGCGGGATCCTGTCGTACGCCGGATACGTCACGTCGAAGATCGACTACCTCTTCGCCACCGACGGCTTCACCGGCTGCGACTCCCGGACGGACTTCGCCGACCAGACGGACTACCGGCTCTCGGTCCAGCCGAACTGCACGAAGGCGACGCCGGAGACCGTCCTCGACCCCTGCAGGCCGGGCGCGACCGGCTACTCCGACCACACCCCGCTGTACGGCTACACGCAGGGGGGCGCCACCCTGTCGTGGCGGCTCGACGGCAGCCCTGACGGACTCGGCGGCGGCACGCCGTCGGGCGGCGCCTCCTGGGCGCCGGGCGAGCACGGCGGGGCGCTGGCGCTGGACGGTTCGACCGGTGCCGTGACCGCGTCCGGCCCCGCCGTGGACACCACCCGCGGCTTCACCGTCTCCGCGTGGGCGAAGGCGAATCCGGGCGCGGGCACGGGGGTCGTGCTGTCCCAGGACGGGACGACGATCAGCGGCATGATGCTCTGGTACAACGCGGGCGACAGCACCTGGCGCTTCGCCCTGCCGAAGGCCGACAGCGCCACGTGGAGCGTCGACCAGGCCATCGCCCCCGCCGCCGTGACCGGCACGTGGACGCAGCTCACGGGCGTGTACGACGCGGCCGCGGGCACGGTCTCCCTCTACGTCGACGGCGTGAAGAAGGCCACGGCCGTCCACGCCGACGTCGACCGCTGGGCCGCCACGGGCCCGTTCGTCGTGGGCCGCGACCGGGTGAGGGGCGCGGACAACGCGTTCTTCAACGGCTTCGTGCAGCGTGCGGCGGCGTTCGACCACCCGTTGCGCGACGACCAGATCGCCTCGTACGCCGGCCGGCTGACGGCTCCCACCGGCCGGAACACGGCGCTGCGGGACGTTCCCGGCGAGCCGTCCTCGCAGGGCTGTCACCAGAACGTGGACCCCTTCGGCGCCGACTACGGCACGGCGACCAGCCTCACCCCGACGCTGACCGCCACGGTCAGGCACCCGGACCCGTCGAAGGAGGTCTGGGCCGAGTTCTCGATCTGGGACAACACGGACAGCAGCCGGCCGCAGCCCATCATCATGGGCGAGGCGGGCTCGGCCAGCGCGAAGGTCCGCGGCCAGGGCACGGTCTCCGTCCCGGTCCCCCCGCTCGTCCCGGGCCACGCCTACGGCTGGCGCGTCCGCACCACGGACGGCACGACCACATCGCCGATCTCGACGAACTGTCACTTCACGGCGCCGGCGGCCTGAGCCCGCGGCGGGCAGCCGGAGCGTGAAACCCGGTGGCCGCCGGGCCGTGCCCACGGGTACGGTCGGCGGCCACCGTCTTCACACGCACACGCACACGCACACGCACACCGAGAGAGCGAAGCCATGACCAGCCGCCGCGCGACCACCACCCTCTGGCGCCCCACGGGCCCCGAGGAGCTGGAGCTCGTGCGCGCGTCGGGTTGGCGGGCGTGGCCGCCGCGGCTGCCCGAGCAGCCGATCTTCTACCCCGTCCTGAACGAGGACTACGCGATCCGCATCGCGCGGGACTGGAACGTCCCGCACAGCGGCGTCGGTTACGTGACGCGGTTCGAGGTCGACAGCGACTTCCTGGCCCGCTACCCGGTCCGGCAGGCCGGGGGCGAGACGATTCTGGAGCTGTGGGTGCCGGCGGAGGAGTTGGACGAGTTCAACGCGCACATCGTGGGCGCGATCGAGGTCGTACGCGAGTTCAGGTGAGCCCGGCCTCCCGACCGGCGCCACCGCCACCGTCGGCCGGCTGCGCCCCGAGCGGGCGGCCCGCCGGTCATCACGACGACGCCCGGCGTGGGCCACCGCCTCGCCGGGGCACGGCAGCCGCCCTGAGCCGCCCTGCCTAGCGGGCCGTCTTCGACCCCGGTCGCGTCGCCAGGAAGTCCTCGAAGGTGACGCGGCCCTCGGCCCGGTCGGGGGCGAGGTGGCCGCCGGCGCGGAAGGCGCGGTAGGCCCGGCCCGCGAGGGGAGCGGACAGCAGCGGGCGGCGCTTCCCGCTCGCGCGCAGATAGGCGCCGGCCAGGTCGGGGAACGTGCGCACCTCGGGGCCGCCCAGGTCCGGGACGCGGCCCGCGGGCTCGCCTTCCGCCAGTCGGGCCAGCCGGTCGGCGACCTCGCCCACCTCGATGGGCTGGTCTGCGACGCCCGCCGGGAGCAGCATCACGGGCAGTTTGGCCGAGATCTCCAGGAACCGGAGGACGAGGTCGTGGAACTGGGTCGTCCGGAGGATCGTGTACCCGAGCCCGGACTGCTCGATGAGCTTCTCGACGGCGAGCTTGGCCTTGTAGTAGGGGAACGGCACGCGGTCGACGCCGACGATCGAGATGTAGAGCAGGTGCCGGACCCCGGCCCGCTCCGCGGCGTCGACGAGGTGCCGCGCGGCCTTCTCGTCGCCGCCGGTCTGCGTGCTCGCGCAGTGCACGACGGTGTCCACGCCCGCGAGCGCGGTGTCCAGACCGGGCCCGCCCTCGCGCAGGTCGACGGCGTACGGCTGGGAGCGGCGGCTCAGTACGCGCACCTCGTGGCCCTCGGCGCGCAGCCGCGCGGTGACGAGCCGCCCGAGGGTACCGGTCCCTCCGGTCACCAGGATCGTGGTCATGGTCATGCCTTTCGTTCGTGTCGGCCTTCCGACATGTCGTCCGACATGTAGAGGACGGACCACCGTTCGGGAACGTGACATCACCGCGAACACCTCGAACGGCGGCATCACGCGGTGTGCCAGGATGCGAACATCACTGCGAGGAGGTCCGAATGACGTACCTGGACGATCTGTTCTCCCTCTCCGGTCGCACCGCCCTTGTCACCGGCGGTAGTTCCGGCATCGGCAAGGCCATGGCGCGGGCCCTTGCGGGCGCCGGCGCGCAGGTCGTGATCGTCGCGCGGCGCGAGGCGGAGCTGAAGGCGACCGTCGACGAGCTGACCGCCGCCGGCTGCCGGGCGGACTGGGTGAGCGGGGACCTCGCCACGCGCGAGGGCGTGCGGACGGCCGCCGAGGATGCCGTACGGGCGCTGGGCGCCGAGCCGGACATCGTCGTCAACTCGGCCGGGATCAACCTGCGTCCGCCGCTGTCCGACCTCGGCGACGACGTCTGGGACCAGACCATGGCGGTGAACCTGGAGGCGCCGTTCCTGCTCGGGCAGCGCTTCGGTCCCGGCATGGCCGAGCGCGGCTTCGGGCGGTTCATCCACATCACGTCCCAGCAGGCGCACCGGGCCTTCGTGAACTCGGGCGCGTACGGGGTGTCGAAGGGCGGCCTGGAGGCGCTGGCGCGTTCGCAGGCCGAGGCGTGGTCCCCGTACGGCGTGACCGCCAACACCCTGGTCCCGGGCTTCGTGATGACGCCGCTGAACCAGCGGCTCTCCTCCGACCCGGAGAAGGTCGCGGCGCTGGCGGCCCGCACGATGATCGGCCGCAACGGGCTGGCCGAGGACTTCGAGGGCGCGGCCGTGTTCCTGGCGAGCCGGGCCTCCGCCTACGTGACCGGGCAGGCGATCTTCGTGGACGGCGGCTTCTCCGTCCACTGACCCACAGCCGAACCCGTAACGCCTACCCGTGACGCGTATCCGTCAGCCGTACCTGTCCCCCGGGCCCCCTGGCCGGATCAGGCGCTCTGTGGCGCCTCGACGACGTCATGGGGGCTGAAGGTACGGCGATAGGCGGCGGGCGAGACCCCGAAGGCCGTTCTCATGTGCGCGCGCAGGGAGTTCGCGGAGCCGAAACCGGCCCGGTGCGCGACCAGGTCGATCGGCAGGTCGGTGGTCTCAAGCAGCTGCTTGGCCAGTTCCAGGCGTTGCGCGGTGAGCCACTGCACCGGCGTCATGCCGACCTCGTCGCGGAATCGCCGGGTGAAGGACCGCAGACTCATCCGGGCGTTCTCGGCGAGCTGGGCGAGGGAGAGCGGTTCGCCCAGGTGTTCCAGGGCCCAGGCACGGGTGGCCGTGGTGCTGGCCACCGTGGGGTCGGGGACCGGACGGTCGATGTACTGGGCCTGCCCGCCGTCCCGCCAGGGCGGTACGACGCACATGCGGGCGGCCCGGTTCGCGGCTGCCGCTCCGTGGTCACGGCGGATCATGTGCAGGCACAGATCGACGCCGGCGGCCACGCCCGCTGAGGTCAGTACGTCGCCGTCGTCGACGAAGAGGACGTCCTCGTCGACCTTGACCTCGGGGTAGGCGCGGCGGAACTCGGGGGCCAGGTTCCAGTGGGTGGTGGCCGGCCGGCCGTCGAGCAGCCCCGCCGCGGCGAGCACATAGGACCCGGTGCAGATGGAGACCAGCCGGGCGCCGGGCCGGACGCCGGCGATGGCCGCGGCGACCTCGGGGGGCAGGGGTCCACCACGGCCCAGCTCGGGCATGGCGTGCGTGGGCGGGACGATCACGGTGTCCGCGGCGGCCAGGGCCTCGGGGCCGGCCGCGGGCTGCACGGTGAAGCCGGCGTCGCTGAGCACGGGGCCGCCGTCCGCGGTGCAGACGGTGACGTCATAGAGCGGACGGCCCTCGGAGTCCTCCACGCTGCCGAAGACCCGGGACGGGATGCCGAGCTCGAAGGGCGGGACCCCGGGCAGCGCGAGCACGGCGATCCGGTGCCGCCGGGGTGTCCCCGGGACCCGATCCCGGCCGTCCTCGGCCGCCGGACGCCGTCGCTTCCCGCTCATGCCCAGATCCTCACCTAGATGCTCATGGCCAGACCCTCACGGCCAGGCCCCCCTTGGCCTTGGCCAGATCCTGACACATCCTGGCCGGACGGCCAACACCGTCGTGGGCGCGGATGCCGGACCGTGGACTGCGTCGCGCCGGAACTCCCGGCGACGAGCCGATCGAGACGAAGGACTTGGCGGAACAGCATGCGTGCGATGGTCGTGGAGCAGTGGGGCGGAGCCGAAAACCTCGTCGAGCGTGAGGTCGAGCGCCCGCAGCCGGGACTGAACGAGGTCCTGGTGCGGGTGCACGCGGCCGGGGTGAACCCGGTGGACTGGAAGACCCGCGCCGGCGGAGCACTCATCGAGTGGGGCGCGGTCCCGGCGGTGGGCTGGGACGTGTCCGGCACCGTCGAGGCCGTCGGGCCCGGGGTGGGCGTGTTCCGTCCCGGTGACGAGGTCTTCGGGATGCCGCTGTTCCCGCGCCAGGCGGGCGGATACGCCGAGTACGTCGTGGCGCCGGCCCGGCACCTCGCGCCGAAGCCGACGGGCCTGACGCACGTGGAGGCGGCGGCGCTGCCGCTCGCGGCGCTGACCGCCTGGCAGGCCCTGGTGGACACGGCGGCCGTGCGCCCCGGCGAGCGGGTGCTGGTGCACGCGGCGGCCGGAGGAGTCGGCCACTTCGCGGTGCAGATCGCCAAGGCCCGCGGCGCGTACGTCATCGGCACGGCCAGCGCCGCCAAGCACGAGCTGGTGCGGCGGCTGGGCGCGGACGAGGTGATCGACTACCGCTCGGTGCGGTTCGAGGACGTCGTGACCGACGTCGACGTCGTCCTGGACGGGCTCGGCGGCGAGACGGCCGAGCGTTCCCTGAAGGTGCTCCGGGACGGCGGCCGGCTGATCACCCTGCCCGGCCCGGACGACGTGCCCGTCGCGCAGGACGGGGTGCGGGCGGTGTGGGTGCTGGTCGAGCCGGATCACCTGGGGCTGCGTGAGATCGCCCGGCTGGTGGAGCGGGGCGCGCTGAGGCCCGTCGTGGAGACGGTCCTTCCGCTGGCCGAGGCCGCGCGCGCCCACGAGATCGGCGAGCGGGGCCGCACCACCGGCAAGATCGTCCTGACGGTCGTATGATCCGGGGCCGGCCCCGCGCGGGGCCGGCGAAGAAGCGGCTGCCCGCAGCGCCCAAGGCCCCGGGCGGCTGCCCGCAGCGCCGAAGGCCCCGGGCGGTTTCCCGCCCGGGGCCTTCTCATGCGCTGGTCAGGCGATCAGCGCAGGTCGAACCGGTCCAGGTCCATGACCTTGGTCCACGCGGCGACGAAGTCCTTCACGAACTTCTCCTTCGCGTCGTCCGAGGCGTAGACCTCGGCCACCGCGCGCAGCTCGGCGTTGGCGCCGAAGACCAGGTCGGCGCGGGTGCCGGTCCACTTGACGGTGCCGGCCGCGTCGCGGGCCTCGAACGTGGTCTGGTCGTCGGAGGTGGACGTCCAGTTCGTGTCGAGGTCCAGCAGGTTGACGAAGAAGTCGTTCGTCAGCTTGCCCGGCGTCTCGGTGAGGACACCGTGCTGCGTCTGCGGCTGGGTCACGCCGAGGGCGCGCAGGCCGCCGACGAGGACCGTCATCTCCGGGGCGGAGAGGTTCAGCAGGTTCGCCTTGTCGACGAGGAGGTACTCGGCGGGGAGGCGCTGGCCCTTGCCGACGTAGTTGCGGAAGCCGTCCGCCTTCGGCTCCAGGGCGGCGAAGGACTCGACGTCCGTCTGCTCGGCGGTGGCGTCGACCCGGCCGGCCGAGAACGGGACCTCGACGGCGAAGCCGGCGTCCTTGGCGGCCTTCTCGACGGCCGCGGTGCCCGCGAGGACGACCAGGTCGGCGATGGAGACCTTCTTGCCGCCGGTCTGGGCGGAGTTGAAGGACTCCTGCACGCCCTCCAGGACGCGGAGGACCTGGGCGAGCTCGTCCGGGTTGTTGACCTCCCAGTTGCGCTGCGGCTCCAGGCGGATACGGCCACCGTTGGCGCCACCACGCTTGTCGCTGCCGCGGAAGGAGCTGGCGGCGGCCCAGGCGGCACCCACGAGCTGGGTGACGGTCAGGCCGGAGCCGAGGATCTGCTCCTTGAGGGAGGCGAGGTCGGCGGCGTCGACCAGCTCGCCGTCGCGCGCCGGCAGCGGGTCCTGCCAGAGCAGCTCCTCGCTCGGGACCTCGGGGCCGAGGTAGCGCACGACGGGGCCCATGTCGCGGTGGGTGAGCTTGTACCAGGCGCGGGCGAAGGCGTCCTGGAACTGCTCCGGGTTCTCGTAGAAGCGGCGCGAGATCGGCCCGTAGATCGGGTCGAGCTTGAGCGACAGGTCGGTGGTGAGCATCGTCGGGCGGTGCTTCTTCGACGAGTCGAACGCGTCCGGGATGACCTCCGGGGCGTCCTTGGCGATCCACTGGTGGGCGCCGGCCGGGCTCTTGGTGAGCTCGTACTCGTACTCGAAGAGGTTCTTGAAGAACCCGTTGCCCCACTGGGTCGGGGTCTCGGTCCAGGTGACCTCGAGGCCGGACGTGATGGCGTCCTTGCCGACGCCCGTGCCGTAGCTGCTCTTCCAGCCGAGGCCGAGCTGCTCGATCGGCGCGGCCTCGGGGTCGGCGCCGACGTGGTCGGCCGGGCCGGCACCGTGGGTCTTGCCGAAGGTGTGGCCACCCGCGATGAGGGCGACGGTCTCCTCGTCGTTCATCGCCATCCGGCCGAAGGTCTCGCGGATGTCGCGGGCCGCGGCGATCGGGTCCGGGTTGCCGTTGGGGCCCTCGGGGTTGACGTAGATGAGGCCCATCTGGACCGCGGCGAGCGGGTTCTCCAGCTCGCGGTCGCCGCTGTAGCGCTCGTCGGCGAGCCACTCGGTCTCGGGGCCCCAGTAGACGTCCTCGTCCGGCTCCCACTCGTCGACGCGGCCGCCGCCGAAGCCGAAGGTCTTGAAGCCCATCGTCTCCAGGGCCACGTTGCCGGTGAGGATCATCAGGTCGGCCCAGGAGATGGCCTTGCCGTACTTCTTCTTGACCGGCCACAGCAGACGGCGGGCCTTGTCGAGGCTCGCGTTGTCCGGCCAGCTGTTCAGCGGCGCGAAGCGCTGCTGGCCGCCGCCGGCGCCGCCGCGGCCGTCGCTGATGCGGTAGGTGCCGGCGCTGTGCCAGGCCATGCGGATCATCAGCGGGCCGTAGTTGCCGAAGTCGGCCGGCCACCACTCCTGCGAGGTGGTGAGCACCTCGGCGATGTCCCGCTTCACGGCCGCGAGGTCCAGGGCCTCGAACGCGGCGGCGTAGTCGAACTCCTCACCGAGCGGGTTCGCCACGGCGGGGTTCTTGGCGAGGATCTTCAGATTGAGCCGGTCCGGCCACCACTGGCGGTTGCCACCGCCCTGCGTCGGGTGCGGGGCGCGGCCGTGCGCGACCGGGCAGCCGCCGGTGCTCTCCGCCGCCGCCTCGTCCTCGGTGACAAGTGGATCGTGCTTCTGCTCAGACATCGGTGTTTCCTTCCGAACCATTCGGATCACGGAGCTCGGGAACTGCTGAGGCGTCGGTGCGGACGCACCCTCTTGCTCTTGGCTACTACTGGAGTCGATCCTATTGTGGACACAGTCCAAGTCAATATGACAGCCGGACTCATACGGATTACTCACACAGCAAGGCTGGTGACCATGAGCAACCTGCTGGAACGGCTTCGCGGTCGTGGCTGGCGGATGACCGCCCAGCGGCGCGTGGTCGCCGAGGTCCTCGACGGCGAGCACATCCACCTCACCGCGGACGAGGTGCTCGCCCGCGCCACCGAGAGACTGCCGGAGATCTCGCGCGCGACGGTGTACAACACGCTGGGCGAACTCGTCGCGCTCGGCGAGGTGATCGAGGTCTCCGGCGTCGGCCGGGCCAAGCGCTACGACCCCAACGCGCACCGCGAGCACCAGCACCTGGTCTGCGGCGGCTGCGGGACCGTACGGGACGTGCATCCGGCGGGCGACCCGCTGGACGGGCTGCCGGAGGCGGAGCGGTTCGGCTTCACGGTGACGGAGGTCGAGGTCACCTACCGGGGGCTGTGCCCGGAGTGTGGGTACGCCGGGACGGTGGACGAGGCGGGTGACCGGGCAGTGGCCGAAAACAGCCGGGAAAACAGCTGAGCCGACCGGCGCGAGTGGCGCCGATCGGCTCAGGTGCTGGTGGAGCGTCATGCTCAGCTCTCGTCCGGCTCCAGGCGGAGCGAGATCGAGTTGATGCAGTACCGCTGGTCGGTCGGGGTCGGGTACCCCTCGCCCTCGAAGACATGGCCCAGGTGGGACCCGCAGCGGGCGCAGCGCACCTCGGTGCGGATCATGCCGTGGGAGGTGTCGGCGATCAGCTCGACGGCGTCGCTGTCCTTCGGGTCGTAGAAGGACGGCCAGCCGCAGTGCGACTCGAACTTCTCGTTCGACGTGAAGAGCTCCGCGCCGCAGGCCCGGCAGGAGTAGACGCCCTTGGTCTTCGTGTCCGTGTACTCACCGCGGAAGGCGGGCTCGGTGCCGGCGAGCCGGAGCACCTGGTACTCCGAAGGCGTCAGCTCGGCCTGCCACTCCTCGTCGGTCTTCTCGACCTCGTACGCCATCCTTCTCCACTCCTCGGTTCATGGCGGGTCAGCTCATGGCGGGTCAGTTCGTGGCGAGCCGGTCCAGGATCCTCGGACCCAGGTCCGTGACGTCGCCCGCACCCATGGTGAGAACGAGGTCGCCGGGCTTCGCCATTCCCGCGATCACGTCCGGGACGCCGGCCTTCTCGTGCACGGCCGTGACGTCGGCGCCCGCCGCGCGGGCCGCGGCGATGATCAGCTCGCTGGTGACGCCGGGGATCGGGTCCTCGCGGGCCGGGTAGATGTCCAGGACCACGGAGGCGTCGGCGAGCGCGAGCGCGTCGCCCATCTCGCGGCCCAGCTCCTGGGTGCGCGAGAAGAGGTGCGGCTGGAAGACGACCAGCAGGCGGGAGGCCCCGGCGGCGCCGCGCATGGCCTCCAGGTCGGCGGTCATCTCGGTGGGGTGGTGCGCGTACGAGTCGATGACCTGGACGCCCGCGGCCTCGCCCTTGAGCTGGAGGCGGCGGCCGACGCCGGTGTAGGCGGTGAGCGCCTGGGCCAGCCCGGCCGGGTCGATGCCCACGCGGGAGCCGGCGGCGAGGGCGGCGGCGGCGTTGTGCGCGTAGTGACGGCCCGGGACGGAGACGGTGAAGGTGTGCTCGGTGCCGTCGAGGGCGACGGTGACCTCGCTCTTCATCCCGTTCGGGACGATCTTCAGGATGCGGGCGTCGGAGTCCGCGGACTCGCCGACCGTGAGCACGCTCAGACCCTCGCGGCCGGCGACCCGGCGGGCCAGCTCGCGCGCGCCCGGGTGCTCGCCGACGACCAGCGTGCCGCCGGGGCGGATCTTGGCGGCGAACGCCTCGAAGGACTCGTAGATCTCGTCCATGTTCGCGTAGTTGGCGTGGTGGTCCAGCTCGACGTTGAGGACGATCGCCACGGTCGGGTCGTACTTCTGGAAGCTGCGGTCGCTCTCGTCGGCCTCGGCGACGAAGACCTCGCCCTCGCCGTGCCGGGCGTTGGTGCCCGGGCCGGCCAGGTCGCCGCCGATGGCGTACGAGGGGTCGAGGCCCAGCTCGGTGAGGGCGACGGCCAGCATGGAGGTGGTCGTGGTCTTGCCGTGCGTGCCGGCGACGGCGATCGCGCTCAGACCGTCCATGAGGGAGGCGAGCGCGTCGGAGCGGTGCACGACCGGGATGCCCAGCTCGGCGGCGCGGGCCAGCTCGGGGTTGTCGGCACGGATGGCGCTGGAGACGACGACGGCGGAGGCGTCGTCGGCGAGGTGCTCGGCGGCGTGGCCGATGTGCACGGTGGCACCCAGGGCGCGCAGCGCCTCGGCCGTCGCGGACTCCTTGGCATCGCTGCCGGCGACCTTGGCGCCGCGCTGGGCGAGGATCTTCGCGATGCCCGACATTCCGGCACCGCCGATGCCGATGAAGTGCGGCCGTTCCATGGCGGCAGGGATGGCGGGTGCCATGCGGTTCTCTCCCCAGTGCTTACGTATCGGGTTTCGAGGCTCCAGCCTAGTGCTTCGGGCCGGCCGGGTGCTTCGGGCCGGCCGGCCCGGGCGGGCGCCCGGGCCGGCCGTCGACTCGCGGTCCCTACTCGCTGTGCGCGAAGAGCTTGAGGACCGGGACCCCGACCTTGTGCCGGGCGCGGGAGGCCCAGTCCCGGTGGAAGAACTCCTCCACGTAGTGCGGGGCGGTCAGCACGATCACCTCGTCGGCGCTGGTCTGCTCGACCATGGACTTCATCAGGTCCAGGGGGTGGTCCTCGACCACCTGTCCGACCGCTTCGCAGCCGGCCGCTCTCAGCGCCTGCAGCGAGACCTCCAGGGCCTGCTCGGCCACCGGCCGGGCCTTCTTGCCCTCGGGCTCGTCGCCCTCGCGGGTCGCCTCCTTGAGTTCGCCCATGGCGACGTCGTCGATGGCGCGCAGCAGGACATCGGCCTGGTCACCGCGCGGCTGCATCAGAACGATGAACGACACGCCCTCGTCGCCGTGCAGGGTGGTGACGAAATCCACGTCGACGGACGTCAGGGGCTTCTCGATCATCAGAACGCTTGTGAACACCTCAGGAGCCCTTCTGCGGAAACCATCCTTCCCCGTGCCCGCACGGGGACTGCGAAGTGATTGTGCCCAGCGGACGCGAAGCGGAACGACAAATTCCGCGATTGTCAGATCCGAAGGTAGCGGGTGAAGAGGAAGCCGTCCTGCTCCAGCACCGACGCCACGGCGAAGCGTTTCGGAACGGCGACCGGGGGCCCTCCGGCGATCCGCTGCGCGGTGCCGGCGGTCATGGTCGGCGAGACGCTCAGGCACAGCTCGTCGAGCACCCCGGCGGCCACGAACTGGCCGAGCAGGCGCGGCCCGCCCTCGGTCAGCTGGCGCCGCAGCCCGCGCTCCGCGAGCGCCGCGACCACCCGCTCCGGCTCGACCCCGGGGCCGTCGCCCGCGATCACCACCTCGGCTCCCGCCCGCTCGGCCTCGGCCCGGCGCTCCGCCGGGGACTCGGCACCGGTCAGGATCAGGGTCGGGACGAGGGGCTCGGTGAAGAGCGGAAGCGAGAAATCCAGGTCCAGGGAGGCCGTCACGACGGCGATCACCGGGGCCGGGCCCTGCCCGGCCGCCGCCCGGCGGGCCGCGAAGACCTCCCGCGCCCGGGCCGGCCGGTAACCCTCGGACCGTACGGTCTCGGCGCCGACCACCACGACGTCGGCGAGGCCGCGCAGCGTCCCGAAGATCCGCATGTCGGTCTCGGAGGAGAGCGGCTGGGAGCGTCCTTCGTGCTGGCCGGCCCCGTCGAGCGAGGAGACCATGTTGGCGCGCAGCCAGGGGCGGGCGGCGACTTCCGCCGGATACGCGTAGGCGTCGGCGAGCTCGTCGAGGGACCACTCCCTGTCCGACTCGCTGGCTGTCATGTCCGTCACAGGGAACAGGCGTCGCATCCTCGCAGTCTGACATGGCGCTTACAGTGGAGAACTGTGTCGACCCGTGCCATAACCGAAGCCTCTTCCACCACAGCGGCCCCGTTCTCGCTGTGCTCGCGAGAGCCGCATGTCCCCGCCGACCGCCTGGTGGCGGAGATGGTGCCGCCGCCGCGGTTCGACTCGGTGCGCTTCGACACGTACATCCCGGACCCGAACCAGCCCAGCCAGATCGAGGCGGTCAAGGTCCTCGGCGACTTCGCCGAGGGGCTCGGCGGCGCCCACGCCTCCGGCGCCGGCAAGCGCCGCTGGTTCTCCAAGGCGCCGAAGAAGCAGGCCCCGGCGGCCGGCCCGCGCGGTGTCTACCTGGACGGCGGCTACGGCGTCGGCAAGACGCACCTGCTCGCCTCCCTCTGGCACGCCACCCCGGCCGAGCCGGCCCTCAAGGCGTTCGGCACCTTCGTGGAGCTGACGAACCTGGTGGGCGCGCTCGGCTTCCAGCAGACCGTGCAGACGCTCAGCGGACACCGGCTGCTGTGCATCGACGAGTTCGAGCTGGACGACCCGGGCGACACGGTCCTGGTCTCCTCGCTCCTCAGCCGCCTCGTGGAGCACGGCGTGGCGCTCGCCGCCACCTCCAACACCCTGCCCGGCAAGCTCGGCGAGGGCCGCTTCGCCGCCGCCGACTTCCTGCGCGAGATCCAGGGCCTGTCGGCGCACTTCCGCCCGCTGCGGATCGACGGCGAGGACTACCGCCACCGCGGCCTGCCCGAGGCCCCCGCCCCGTACTCCGACGAGGTCGTCACGAAGACCGCGTACGCGACCCCGGGCGCCTCCCTCGACGACTTCCCGCACCTGCTCGAACACCTGGCCAGGGTTCACCCGAGCCGGTACGGCGCGCTGACCGACGAGCTCACGGCCGTCTGCCTCACCGACGTCCAGCCGGTCCCCGACCAGTCGACCGCGCTGCGGCTCGTGGTCCTGGCCGACCGGCTCTACGACCGCGAGATACCCGTGCTCGCCTCCGGACTCCCCTTCGACAAGCTGTTCAGCGACGAGATGCTGAACGGCGGGTACAAGAAGAAGTACTTCCGGGCGATCTCCCGGCTCACCGCGCTCGCGCGGGACGCGAAGGGGCTCGTGGCGCAGTAGCTTGGGGCCACACCCCAGCGAAAGGGATCACATGGCCACCGTGCGTCACGCCCACACCGTCTGGCAGGGCGACCTCCTCAAGGGTTCCGGCGAGGTCAGCCTCGACTCCTCCAAGCTCGGCTCGTACGACGTCACCTGGGCGTCCCGTGCCGAGCAGCCGGACGGCCGGACCAGCCCCGAGGAGCTGATCGCCGCCGCGCACTCCTCCTGCTTCTCGATGGCCTTCTCCAACGGCCTGGCCAAGGCCGGCAACCCGCCGACCCGCCTGGAGACCAAGGCCGACGTCACCTTCCAGCCCGGCGAGGGCATCACGGGCATCCACCTCACCGTGCGCGGCGAGGTGCCGGGCCTGGACGCGGACAAGTTCCAGGAGCTGGCGGAGGACGCCAAGAAGAACTGCCCGGTGAGCCAGGCGCTGACCGGGACGACGATCACGCTGACGGCGGAGCTGGCGTAACCCCGACGGACGGCGGGGCTCAGCCCAGCTCGTACCGCACCTCGGTGAGGCGCTCCGACAACTCCCACAGACGGCGGCCGGTCTCCTGATCGGTCGCCGTCGGCGCGAGCGCGACCCGCTTGGGCGCGCCGCGCAGTTCCCCCGGCCCGTCCGGGCCGACGAACGCGCCGCCCTCGACGCCGGGCGCGGTCGCCGCGTAGAGCTGCGGCAGGGCGCCGGTCTCGGGCGACTGCGCGAGCAGCGGCCCGAGGATCCGGCCGAAGACGAGCCGTACGAGGGCCACCGGGGTGCCGTTCTGGAGGTTGGTGGCGGTGTAGCCGGGGTGCGCGAGGACGCTGCGCACGGGGCTGCCGGCGGCGGTCAGACGGCGGTGCAGCTCGTGGCCGAAGACGGCGTTGGCGAGCTTGGACTGGTTGTAGAAGCCCATGGGCGAGTAGCGGCGCTCGCCGTGGATGTCGTCGAAGTCGAGGGCGCCCTTGCGGTGCTGGAGCGAGCTGACCGTGACGACCCGGGGCTCGTGCCCGGCGGCCAGACGGTCGAGCAGCAGTCCGGTGAGGGCGAAGTGGCCCAGGTGGTTGGCGGCGAACTGGAGCTCGTGGCCCTGGGCGCTGAGGGTGCGCGGCGGCGCCATCACGCCCGCGTTGTTGACCAGCACGTCGAGGTGCCGGTGTTCCGCGCGGAGCTTCGCGGCGAACTCCCGTACGGATGCGAGGTCGGCCAGGTCGACCCGCCGCACGTCGAGGCGGGCGCCCGGCACGCGGCCGGCGATGTCGAGCGCGGCGTCGCGGCCCTTGCGCTCGTCGCGGACGGCGAGGACGACATGGGCGCCGTGGCGGGCGAGGGCACGGGTGGTGGCGAGGCCGAGGCCGCTGTTGGCGCCGGTGACGACGAAGACGCGTCCGCTGAGGTCGGGGATGTGGTCGGCGTTCCACTTCTGGGTGTCCAGCTGCGTATCCATGTGACACACGCTGCCGCTGGTGTCACTCGGTGTCAAGTTTTTCATTCGGTGCCACATCTCGGACTACGATGGGCGGCATGAGCCTCGCCGCACGCAAACGCCAGCTCGTCGCCACCGAACTCACCGAGTCCGCCCTCCAGCTCCTCGCCCTGAGGGGCTTCGACGGGGTCACGGTGGACGAGATCGCGGCCGCCGCCGGGGTGTCGAAGCGGACCTTCTTCCGCTACTTCGCGTCCAAGGAGGACGTGGTCGTCCAGTTCCTGTCCGGCATGGGCACCGACATCGCCTCGGCGCTCGCCGCCCGGCCGGCCGGCGAGCCGGCCTCCGTCTCGCTCCGCCACGCCGTCGCCGTGCCGCTCGCCGCCTGCACCGACGAGCACCCCGACCATGCGGCCCGCGCACTCCGCGTGGTGCAACTGGTCCTCCGCACCCCGGCCCTCCTCGCCCGCCTCCTGGAGCGGCAGGCGGAGTGGCGCGAGGCGCTCGCGGCGGAGCTGGCCCGGCGCCGGGACGTGGACCCGGTGGCCGACCTCTACCCGCGCCTCGCCGCCGGCACCGCGCTGGTGGCCTTCCACACGGCGCTGGAGCGGTGGAGCGACAGCGAGGCGGCGGAGGACCCGCTGGAGCTGCTCGACCGGGCGTTCGGGGTGGTGGCACCGGCGCTGGACGCGCAGGATCGGTAGGAGGCGGGCCGCCGGAAGGAAGGACGGACGGACGAGTGCCGAAGCGGAAGACGAGGGCGGAGTCGAAGGCGGAGTCGAAGGCGGAGACGAGGCCGGAGTCGAAGGCAGAGAGGAAGGCGGAGTCGAAGGCAGAGACGAGGGCGGAGAGGAAGGCGGAGAGGAAGGCGGAGACGAAGAGGCTGGGTGCCGTACTGAGGCTGCCGGTGGGCGAGCGGATCGACCTCTCCTCGTACGACGCCTCCGCGACCCCCGTCGGCCCCGCCGACAAGACGGTCGGCCGCGCCGCCACCGCCACCCTCGCCCCGCGCCTCGCCGAACTCCAGGAACGCCTCTACGCCGCGAGCACCGCCGGCGACCGCCGGCGCCTCCTCCTCGTCCTCCAGGGCATGGACACCAGCGGCAAGGGCGGCACGGTCAAGCACGTCATCAGCCACTTCAACCCCTCCGGCTGCCGCATCCACGCCTTCAAGGCCCCCACCCCGGAGGAAAGCGCCCACCCCTTCCTCTGGCGCGTCGCCCAGGCCCTCCCCCGCCCCGGCGAGATCGGCATCTTCGACCGCTCCCACTACGAGGACGTCCTCGTCGCCCGCGTCCGCGCCCTGGCCCCGCCGGCGGAGATCGACGACCGCTACGCCGACATCGCCGGCTTCGAGAAGTCCCTGGTCGACAACGACGTCACCGTCGTCAAGGTCTTCCTCCACATCTCCTACGAGGAACAGCGCGCCCGCCTCCTCGCCCGCCTCGACAACCCCGCCAAGCACTGGAAGTTCAGCGCCGGCGACATCGACGACCGCGCCCTCTGGCCCGCCTACCAGAAGGCGTACGAGGTCGCGATGGAGCGCTGCGCCACCGACCGCACACCGTGGTACCTGGTCCCGGCGGACCGCAAGTGGTACCGCAACTGGGCGATCAGCAGGCTGCTCCTGGAGCATCTGGAGGAACTGGATCCGCAGTACCCGAAGGGGGACTTCGACATGGCGGAGTGCCGGAGGCGCCTCCTCGCCGAATGATCGGTTAATTTCCGTAGGTGACCATTTCTGCACGAAAGTTGTCGGCGCTGGCTCTTCTGGGCGCCGTACTCGTCGGCTGCGGCGGGGGCGCGGCCGACTCCCCCGCGCACCCCGCGCATCCCGCGCCGCCCTCGCGCCCCACGGCGGCGGCCCCCGGCACCAAGGCCGCGGCGCCCGCGCCCGACCGTCCCGCCGCGCCCGTCCGCAAGGTGCCGCCCACGCTCCCGCCGGCGGCCGGCGGGCTCACGCCCGTCTACACGCACCGGGCCAGGAGCACGGAGAAGGTCGTCGCGCTCACCTTCGACGCGGACATGACGGCCGACCAGGGGCCGCGGGCGGCCCGCGGCGAGCACTTCGACAATCCGGAGCTGATCGCGACCCTGCGCCGGCTCAAGGTGGACTCGACCGTGTTCATGACGGGACGCTGGGCCGAGGAGTACCCGGACGAGGCGAAGTCGATCGGCAACGATCCGCGCTTCGAGATCGCCAACCACTCCTTCAGCCACTACGCCTTCGCGAGCCCCTGCTACGGCCTGCCCACCGTCGCCAAGCCCGACATGGCCTCTGACGTCCAGCGCGCCTTCGACGCCTTCCGCGACGCCGGCGCCACCAACGTCGTCCCGTACTTCCGCTTCCCCGGCGGCTGTTACGACGACGAGGCACTCCGCGCGCTCGCCCCGCTCGGCGTCACCGCCATCCAGTGGGACGTCGTCAGCGGCGACGCCTTCGCCAAGGACGCCGACGCCGTCGCCGAGCAGGTGCTCTCGGGGGTGAAGCCGGGCTCGCTGGTCGTCATGCACTGCACCCGCAGCGCGGCACCCGTCACCGAGCGGGCGGTCCGCCGGATCGTGCCGGAGCTGCGGGCGAAGGGCTACCGCTTCGTGAAGGTGTCGGAGCTGATGAGCCGTTAGCGCCCCCGAAGGGGGTAAGGCCGTCAGGGCCGGTGCGCCCGCCGGTCGTGCCCGGGGCGGTGCCGGCTCAGCCCGAGCGGGCCGTGAGCCGGCAGGCCGCGGCCGTCGCCGCTGTCATGAGTGCCAGGGCTGTGGCGAGGGCCGGCCAGGGGAGGGAGAGAGGCGCTGAGGCGTGGGAGGCGGTGAAGAGGGCGGTGAGGGCGGACTTGGCCGGGGAGCCCGTGGTGACCAGGGCCAGGAGGGAGCCGAGGAGGAGGGTGCTGAGGGACCAGCCGCGGGAGGGGACGAGGGGGCGGGTGGTGAGGGCGCCGACGGTCGCGCCCGTGAGGGTGCAGGCGGTCGCGGCGAGCAGGCCCGCGACGGCCCCGCCCGGGTGGGGGTCGCTGACGGCGGTGACGGCGAGGACGGTGACCCAGGCGACGAGCAGGACGGCCGCGGTGGCGGTGACGATCGCCGCCAGGTGGGCGCGGGCCGGGCCGGCGGCCGCGGCGACGACCGTGCGGGCGGCGGGCGGCTCCTGGTCGAGGCAGACGCGTACCGCCCACGCGGCCACCGGGACCAGGCCCGTCGCCGCGTAGCCCAGGGAACCGAGCAGGGGTTCGCCGGGGCGGACGCCGACGCCGACGTAGGCGGCGTAGAGGAGGAAGGGGGCGAGCCAGCGCTGGGAGCGCAGGAGGAGGGCCGCCTGGTAGCGGAGGAGCGCCGTCACACCCGTACGCCTTCGGTGCCGAGGTGGTCGATGTGCCAGCCCGCGTCGAGCAGGGCGCGCAGGACGGCGTCGGAGCGGTCCGCTTCGACGGTGAGGGTGACGACGCGGCCGTCGGTGGGTGCGGCTCGCAGGTCCGCCGGGAGTTCCGTGCCGCCCGACGCGGTGATGCGCGTACTGGCGCGCGGGGCCTGGGACGGCTCCGCCCGCGTCACGCGGCCCGCCGCCACCGCGTACACCGCGTCCGCCTCCCCTGCCAGCCGTCGCGGGTCGTGGTCGACGAAGACGACCCGACCGCCCGCCGCGACCCGTTCGCGGACCGCGCGGTCGAGTTCGGCGCGGGCGGCGGTGTCGAGACCGGTCCACGCCTCGTCGAGGACGAGCAGTCCGGGCTCGGCGAGCAGGGCCTGGGCGACGGCCACTTTCTGGCTGGTGCCCTTGGAGAGTTCGCCGAGCGGGGTGTCCCGGTACGCGGCGGCGCCGAAGCGCTCCAGCCACTCCCCCGCCCTCGCCCGGGCCACCGCGCCGCCGAGGCCCTGGATGCGGCCGAGGTGGATCAGGTAGCCGGCCGCGGTGAGCGGCAGGGCGGCGGGGAAGCGCTCGGGGACGTACGCGGTACGGGCCGGCCGGCCGGTGACGCGGCCCGCGCTCGGCGCGTCGATGCCCGCCACGAGCCGCAGCAGCGTCGACTTGCCGGAGCCGTTGGTGCCGGTGAACCGGGCCAGGGTGCCGGCCGGCAGGGCGAACCCCACTTCGCGCAGCACCCAGGGCCCGCGCGCCCCATAGCGGCGCCCGACGTCCTCGAACCTCACTCCGTCACTCCGTCACCCCGTCACCCCGGCAGCACATCACCGCGTCGACTCGTCGCCCTGTCAGCTCGTCACCGCGTCAGCTCGCCACCCGTCGACTCGTCACCCCGGCAGCACGTCACCGCGTCGGCTCGTCGCCCTGTCTCAGTTGGCGACCTTCTGCGGGACCGCCTCGCTCGGGCGCACGATGACGAAGCCCTGACCCTCCAGCTTCAGCTGGACCGCCTCGCCCGAACCGCCGCGGATCATCGAGCCGAAGGACTGCGAGCGGTGCAGCGAGGTGTGCAGCTGCTCGCTCCAGCCGACGACCGCGTCGGTGTCCACGTACACCGGGGCCTCGGGGGTGACGGGGATGACGATCGGGTTGCCCTCGCACATCAGGGCGATCTTGCCGTAGCCGGTGAAGACGCTGTTGAACAGGCCGCCGCCGGTCATGCCGGCGCCCTTCACCGTCTTGATCTCGTAGTGCAGCGTGGCGTCGAAGCACAGCACGTTGCGGCCGTTCACGGTCAGGGCGTCGCCCTGCTCGACCTCCACGATGAAACAGTTCTGCGCCTCGTGGGCGAACCACGCCTCGCCCTGGCCGCGCACGGCCATCAGCGCCAGGCCCTCCCCGGTGACCGCCCGCTTGAGCAGGCCGCCCAGGCCCTGGCTCTTGTGCTCGAACTGGAGGTTCCCCCGGAAGGCGATCATCGAGCCCTGTCGGGCGTGCATCTCCCCGTTGACGGTGTACTTGACCGACTTGGCGTTCTGGAGGGTCATCCCCGGATACGTCGCGGCCTCGGCGAGGTGCTCACTGGCGAAAAGATCACTCTTCATGGCGGCATCCTGTCCCGGAAGCACTCATTCCCACAAGAAACGCGTGTTCGGAACGCGTGCTCGCTGCCGGGAAGCGCGATGGCAGACTTGCCGGGTGAGCAGCAACGACCCCCGTGACCTCCACGACCCCCGTGACGAGAAGCCGCAGTTCGTCCTCCCCCTCGTCGTCCGCATCGAGCGCGCCGAGCCCCCGGCCCGTACCGACGCCCTGGAGACGGCCGCCCGCGCGGTCCTCACGATCCTGGCCGACGAGCGTTCGCTCGGCGAGGGCGAGTGGGCGCAGGCGATGACGGACTGGCAGGACGCCCGCATCCGCAAGGTGGTGCGCCGGGCGCGCGGCGCGGAGTGGCGCCGGGCGGAGGCGCTGCCGGGCATCACGGTCGCGAGTGCGCAGGGCACGGAGGTACGGGTCTTCCCGCCGGTCCCGCTGGACGGCTGGCCCAAGGAGCTGGCCCGCCTCCAGGTGTCGGGCACCGACCTGGACGACCCGGCCGCGCCGGGACCGGCGCCGGAGGGCGGCGCCGTGCTGTGGCTCAACCCGGAGCTCGACATGTCCGCCGGCAAAGCGATGGCGCAGGCCGGGCACGGTGCCCAGCTGCTGTGGTGGGAGCTCTCCGACGCCGACCGCAAGAGCTGGCGCGAGGCCGGTTTCCCGCTCTCCGTGCGCACGGCCGACCCGGAGCGCTGGGCGCGGCTGACGTCGGGCGGGCTTCCGGTGGTCAGGGACGCCGGGTTCACCGAGATCGCGCCGGGGCTGACCGTTGCAGCCGAAGGCGGCACGCGCTACTGCCCCACCCCGCGCCTTCGCCGTCCGTGAGCGCACCACGCTGACCTCATCACGGCAACGGGTCAAGCGTTTGCGCCCCGGCAGTTGCACGGTTCCGGCGGGTCATCCCCGGACTGAGGAGGGGCGGGGCCCCTTCTACCGGGGAGGGGCCTCAGCAGTACGCCGGCATCCACCGGCGCTCGAGGCCCAGCGCATCCGCTGCCGCCGAGGAGCAGGGCACGGAGCGCAGACTGCGGCCGACGCGGACAGTGACGTGGGCGAGGACGGATCACCTCGCCGTCACCCCATCGTCCCGGCAACGGCAGCAGTAGCCGTCAATGGCCAGATCACGCTCAGCTTCTGGGGCACGCCCTCCGATGGTTCGCCCCTGGCGGAGCAGTCGACGGTGACGGTCACGGCGTCAATGGCCGGCAGGAACCATTCCGGTCTTTTCGGAGGAACTCCGGCCCCCGGGAGCCGCCGGGTGATGACGCTCCGGACGGAGTCTTCACGCCTGGTCGTGACCGAGCGCCGTGGCCCTCGTTACGATCACGGCCTCGGTGTGCTGACCTAGGCCTTCTCCTGTTGCTGAAAGGCTCCACGCGCCGTCATGAACCGCTTTCCGCCCGACCACGTTCCGGCCCGTTTCAGCGAGCCTCCGCCGTCGTGGGGCGAGGGACCTCCGGCAGCGCATCCGAAGGTGCTGCGGGACGAGCTCATCGCGGCCACGGAGTGGGTCTGCCAGTACCTGAGCCAGCTTCCGGAAGCCCCGGTGAGCCGTCCGATGCCCGCGCGCCGGCGCGCCCGCCTGCGGGATGCCCCGCTCGCCCGTTCCGGTGGTGAGCTGGGCCGGATCCTGGACTTCGTGCGCGAGGAGATCGCAACGTTTCCCACCGGGAACGGGCACCCGGCCTTCTTCGCCTGGATCAACTCCCCGCCCGCCCCCGCCGGCCTGATCGCCGAACTCCTCGCTTCCGCCGTCAACGCCACCTGCGGCATGGGCGAGAACGCCCTGATGGACCTCGAACGCGGCACCGTGCGCATCCTGGCCGACCTGGCCGGACTGCCCGCCACCGCCGGAGGGGTCCTGACCAGCGGCGGCTCCATGGCCAACCTGCTCGCCCTGGCCACCGCCCGCAGCTGGTTCCTCACCCGCCGCGGCTCCGGTGACGGCCCCGCCTACGACCGCGACCACGCCCGCCTGACCCTCTACTACAGCGCCCAAGCCCACATGTCCGTCGCCAAGGCCGCAGCCTGCATCGGCATCCCCGCCCACCGCCTGCGCCCCATCCCCAGCGACACACAGCACCGCCTGGACCCCGCCGCACTGCGCGCAGCCGTGGCCGCGGACCAGGCCGCCGGACTCTTGCCCTTCTGCACCGTCACCACGCTGGGCACCACCGCCACCGGCGCCGTCGACCCCCTCGAACCCGTCACCGCCTTGTGCCGGAGCACCGGGATGTGGCACCACGCCGACGGAGCCTGGGGCGGACTGGGCGCCATGGTGCCCGCTCTGGCACACCTCTACCAAGACGTCGCCGACGTGGACTCCATGACCGTGGATCCGCACAAGACCCTCAGCGTGCCGGTCGGCTGCGGCGCACTCCTGGTCACCGACCCCGAGCACCTCCACACCGCCTTCGCCCACCGCGCCTCCTACCTCACCCCCGGCGAACCCGACACCCTCCCCTGGCTCTCCCACGCCACCATCGAACTCACCCGCCCCGGCACCCGCGCCCTCGCCCTGTGGGCCACCCTGCACCACCTCGGACGCGACGGCGTCACCGCCCTGCTCCAGCACTACCTGACCCTCGCCGACCGCCTGCGCGACAAGATCACCGCCAGCCCCCGCCTGGAACTCGTGGCCGGCGGCCCCTGGCCGGTCGCCTGCTTCCGCCTCACCGACACCACCGCAACCAGGCCCGAAGCTGACGCCCTCCACACCCGCGTCGCCCACCGCGTCCAGACCGCCGGACGCGCCTACCTCGCCACCGTCACCGTTGACGACCGCACGGTCCTGCGCGCCTGTCTCTGCAACTACCGCACCCACGAAAGCGACCTCGACCTGCTCCTGCACGAAGTCCTCCACGCCGCGGACTCCGACCGCGCAGCACCCACCCGATGCACCGACGAGTGATCACCCGTCAAGCAGGCACGGCAGGCCGCCCCGTTCGAAAGAGCGGCGCGGTCGGAACCGGGGCTCTGGCACAGCTTCCGGCGGTTGCGTTGATCCCCGGTGTCCGAGACCGGCGTCCTGGGTGAACCGGCAGGTGCGGTTCCCAACCTCAAATCAACCTCTGAACGTTCTCTCCGGCGGATTCGAACCGCCCCTTCCGGGCCATCAGCTCAGGGACCGAAGGAGGGGGACATGGGGGACCTGAAGAATTCCGGCGTGCTCGGTGTCGGCATCGGCTGGCGGCCGGAGATCGCGGACGCGGTGGAGGCGCTGGCGGGGGTCGACTGGGTGGAGGTCGTCGCCGAGAACCTGTGCGCCGATCATCTGCCGGACTCGCTGGGGCGGCTGCGGGCGCGCGGAGTGACCGTCGTGCCGCACGGGGTGTCGCTGGGGCTCGGCGGGGCCGACCGGCCGGACGCGGGGCGGCTCGCGGCGCTCGCGCGGAAGGCCGAGGTGCTCGGCGCGCCGCTGGTGACGGAGCACGTCGCGTTCGTCAGGGCCGGGGGGCCGCTGACCTCCCCCAAGCTCTCGGCTTCGCTCGAGCAGGGGGGACCCCCATCGCCGCAGCTGGAGGCCGGGCATCTGCTGCCGGTGCCGCGCACCTGGGACGCGCTCGACGTGCTGTGCGAGAACATACGGATCGCGCAGGACGCGCTACCGGTGCCGCTGGCCCTGGAGAACATCGCCGCGCTCGTCTCCTGGCCCGGCGAGGAGCTGACGGAGGGCCAGTTCCTGACGGAGCTGGTGGAGCGCACGGGGGTGCGGCTCCTGATCGACGTGGCGAACCTGCACACCAACCACGTCAACCGCGGCGAGGACCCCGCGGAGGCGCTGTCCTCGCTGCCGGTCGAGGCGATCGCGTACGTGCACGTGGCGGGCGGTCTGGAACGGGACGGGGTCTGGCACGACACCCACGCCCACCCGGTGCCCCGGGCCGTCCTGGACATCCTGGCGGACCTGGCCTCGCGGGTCTCCCCGCCGGGCGTGCTCCTCGAACGCGACGACCACTTCCCGGGGCCGCGGGAACTCGCCGCCGAGCTCACGGCGATCCGGACGACGGTGGAGGCGGGCGTGGCGGCCGCCTCGCGCCGGCCGCTGCTGATCGGCGCGGGCGCCCGGGCCTCGGGCGGCGCGATGCCGCTCGCCGCCCCGCGGACCGCGCCCATGGCCCAGTC
Source organism: Streptomyces sp. NPDC004788 (assembly GCF_053601115.1). NCBI lineage: Bacteria > Bacillati > Actinomycetota > Actinomycetes > Kitasatosporales > Streptomycetaceae > Streptomyces > Streptomyces sp. NPDC004788. The sequence goes on along the minus strand of NZ_JBSGBF010000100.1, from coordinate 4,229 downwards.
CCGTACGGCCGACGCGGCCGACGCGGCCGACAGGGCCGGCTCCGGCAACACGAGCGACACGGCGGACAGGAGCGACAGGGCCGACGCGGGCGACACCCGCAACACCCGCGACACGGCCCACATGACCAACACCGGCAACACCGGCAACACCGGCAACACCCGCAACGCGGCCGACACCGCCGACACCGGCAACACCGCCTCCGACCGCGCCCGGCAGCGTGTCGGCCTCGCGCAGGCCGCGTTGCTCTCCGCCCTCGTCGCCGGAACGCCCGCGCCCGAGGGTTTCGACGTGCGACGGCTCGGGGTGCAGAGCCGGGCGCTCGCGGCCAAGCGCGCGGACGTCGTGGCCAAGGTGGCGCCCGAGCTGCCCGAGATCCTCGGCGCCGGCTACCGGCCGGCCTTCCTCTCGTACGCCCGGACCCGGCCCATGACGGACGGCTACCGGCACGACGCCCTCGACTTCGTCGAGGCGCTGCTCGTCGCCGGGCGCCCCGCGGACCCGGCGGCGCACCGGCGGCTCACCGCGTGGTGGCGCGACCGGGCGGGCATCCGGCCGCCGGGGCCGGTGGCGCGCCTCGCGCACCGGGTGCGCACCGCGCTCGGCCGTACGGAGGTGGCGGCGCGGTGAACGTGCTCGCGATCGTCTACGACGTGCTCGGCGCGGGCGCCGTCGCGCTGCTGCTCGTCATGCTGCACCGGGCCCGGCGCAGCTCCGGCGGGGCGGTGCACGACCGGTACGAGGCCGCGTTCCTCAACGGCGGCCCGGCCCGGGTCGTCGACTCGGCGCTCGCCTCGCTGCACGGGGACGGGCGGCTCAACGTGAGCGACCCGGGGATCGTGTGGCTGACCCGCTCGGACGCCCGGGCGCACGACCCGGTGGAGCGGGCCGTGCTCGGCACGCACGTGGCCGGGCAGGGCGCGCTCGCGCCGCTGCGGCTCGACGTGATGCGGCACCCGGCGGTGCAGGAGATCGGCGACGGGCTCGCGGCCCGGGGGCTGATCATGACGCCCCGGGCCCGCCGGTCCCTGCTGGTCTGGAGCTGGGCGCTGGGCGGGGCGGTGCTCCTGTCGGTTCCGGTCGTCCTGTTCCTGACCGTGGCGGCGCTGATGGCCACGGACGATTCCGTGCCGTTCGTGGTGAAGGTGGCGCCCGCGCTGCTCGGCGTGCCCCTCACGGCGGTGGCGTGCGGCGTGGCGGCCTCGGGCCGGGTCACGCCGGCGGGCCGGGCCGCGCTCGTGTCGTACGGGCGGGAGCTCGCGCACGTCGCCGAGCCGGGCCTGCTCGTCGCGCTCCACGGGCTCGGCGCGCTGCCGGACCCGCTGCTGCGGGCGCACCTGGTCACGGCGGCCCGTACCCGGGTGCGGCCGATGTCCCCCGCGCGCTCGTCGCACTCCGCCTCCGCCCACCGTTCGTCCTCCCACCACTCCTCGAACGGCGACGCGTTCCTGCCGGTGATGTGGTGCGCGGCGGCGGCCGGGGGCGGTGGGGGCGGGTGCGGTGGCGGCAGCTCGTGCGGGAGTGGCGGGAGTTCGTGCTCCGGCGGAAGCTCGTGCTCGGGAGGGAGTTCCTGTTCCTCGTCGTCGAGTTCGTGCGCGTCCTCGTCGAGCTCCTGCTCCTCCTCGTCGAGTTCGTGCTCGTCCTCGTCCAGCTCCTGCTCCTCCAGCAGCAGTTCCTGCTCGTCGTCCTCGATGTGAGCCGAGCCGGGCCCGGTATTCCGGTGGCGGCCCCGGTCGCCGTCCCGTACAACCAGGGCATGGCCTGGGTCCCCCTCCTCCTCGTCGCCTTCGTGGTGTCCGCCCTCGCGTGTGCGCGGGTGTGCCGCGACGCCATCGCCGTCGACACCGCCGAGCGGCGCCGCGCGGACGCCGCCGGGCTCACGGTGCCGGAGGCGGCGTACCTGGCGGGCGGGCCGCTGCGGGTCGTCGATCTCACGCTGGTCGGGCTGCACCGTTCGCGGGCCGTGCTGCTCGCCCACACCGGCTGGGCGACCGCCGTGGACCCGGGCGGCGGCCGGGACGAGCTGGAGCGGGCCGTGCTCGGCGCGATCGGGCCCGCGGGGCAGTCGCCGATCCCGGCGGTACGGCCGCTGGCCGCGGAGACGGAGTGCGTACGGGCGCTGGCCGACGGCCTGGTGGCGCGCGGCCTCGCGCTGCCCGAGCCGGTGCGGCGCACCTCGGCGGCCGGTGTCCGGGCGCTGCGGGGCGCGTTCCTGCTGACGCTGTCCCTGGGGACGGCGGCCGTGCTGCTCGTGCCCGCGGGCGAGCGCACCCCGGTCCTCGCCTGGTTCTCGCTGCCGCTCGTGGCGGTCGGGCTGTGCCTGGTCATCGCCCGCGCCGACGACCCCGGCCTCGGCTGCTGGGCCTCCCCGGCCGGCCGCCGGCTGCTCGCCGCGCTCTCCCCGGCCGATCCGCTGACGGCGCTGGCCCGGCGCGGCACGGAGGTGCTCGAACCCGAGCTCCGTGCCGCCTTTCGGGTACATGACAGCCGACACCTGGCGTAGATCCTTTACAAGCGCGGCGCTCCGCGGTCCCCTCTTGTCGTCTTTGTCGTCCGTGCCACCGCGCTCCACGGCACCGAGACGCTCCACGGCACCGAGAAGGGGATGCGCAGATGAAGTCCGTCGCGCTGTTGCTGTCCGCTCTCCTCGCCCCCACCGCGGTCGCGCTCCCCCGCGCCGACGCCGCCGACGCCCCGCCTTCGGAGAGCCGCGGCGTCGCGGTCGCCGCGCGGGCCGCCGCGGCCGGGGGCATCCGGTTCGGGCCGTGCCCGGCGGTGGAGAAGCTGCCCGCGCCGGTGGAGTGCGGCACCGTCCGGGTGCCGCTCGACTACGCCGCCCCGAAGGGCACCCAGATCCCGCTCACCGTGAGCCGGGTGAAGGCGTCGGGACCGGCGTCCGGGCGGCAGGGCGCGCTCGTCTACAACCCGGGCGGGCCGGGCGCCTCGTCGACGTACTTCCCGCTCGCGGCCGGGCTGCCCGCCTGGAAGCGGATCTCCGCCGCGTACGACCTGGTCGGCTACGCGCCGCGCGGGGTCGGCCGGTCGGCGCCCGTCTCCTGCCAGGACCCGGCCGACCGCACCCAGGGGCCGACGCTCGCACCGACCGTGCCCTCGGAGGTCTTCAAGAAGGAGCGCATCGCCCGCGCCCGCACCTACGCGCAGGGCTGCGCCCGGCGCACGGGCGCGGCGCTGCGGCACTACCACTCGCTCAACAACGCCCGTGACCTGGAGGTGCTGCGGGCGGCGCTCGGCGAGCGGCGGCTGACGTTCATGGGCGCGTCCTACGGCACGTACTTCGGCGCCCTCTACGCCACGCTGTTCCCACACCGGGTGCGCCGGATGGTCTTCGACGCGCCCGTGAACCCGGCGCCGACGCAGGTCTGGTACGTCAACAACCTCGACCAGTCGGCGGCCTTCGAGGGCCGCTGGGCCGACTTCCGTACGTGGGCGGCGAAGCACGACGAGGTGTACGGGCTCGGCACGACGGCCACCGAGGTCGCGGAGAACTACGAGAAGGTACGCGCAGAGCTGGCCGCCGCCCCGGCGGGCGGCAAGGTCGGACCGGGGCAGCTGCACGGCGCGATGCTCCAGGCGCTGTACGACGACCGGTTCTGGGCGGCGCGGGCGGGCGCGCTCGGGGCGTACCTGAAGGGCGACGCGAAGCCGCTGGTCGCCCAGGCCGGGCCGGCCGAGTCGCCGCGCAGCGGGGAGACGGAGGCCGGCGATCCGGGGAACGCGGGCGCCGTCTACACGGCGGTGGAGTGCAACGACGCGCCCTGGCCGCAGGACTTCGCGGTGTGGGACCGGGACAACACCCGGCTCGCGGCGCTCGCGCCGTTCGAGACCTGGGACAACGTGTGGGCGAACCTGCCCTGCGCGTACTGGACGGCGCCGCGCCAGAAGCCGCTGGACGTGCGCACCGGACCGGGCGTGCTGCCGCCGGTGCTGATCCTGGCGGCCGAGCGGGACGCGGCCGCGCCGTACGCGGGGGCCCTGGAGCTGCAGCGGCGGCTGGGGGGCGCGGCGCTCGTGACCGAGCGGGGCGCGGGAACGCACGGCATCGGGGGCGGCCCGAACGCCTGCGTGAACGCCTATCTGGAGCGCTATCTGCTCACCGGGGCCGTACCGGACGTGACCATGAGCGCGGCAGACCCGGCGGGAGGCGCGGAGGAGATGACGCCGGTGCGGCGCGCTTCGTGCGCGCCGCACCCGGAGCCGGTCCCCGGTGTTA
>NZ_JBSGBF010000099.1:0-29025 GCF_053601115.1 Streptomyces sp. NPDC004788 | reverse complement strand
GGATCGGTCAGCTACCCGGCTGCCGGCCCGGAGGTCGATGGCCAGAAGCCCCTGGGTGACACCGTACGGCGGTCGGACGGGTTCCTCGGGCGGATATCGTCCGCGCAGGGCGACCAGGACGGCCATGGCGATGGCGAGGAGCAGCAGGGAGACGGAGGTCGCCGCCTCCGGCTCGTCCTGCAGCAGCAGGTAGACCTGGAGCGGCAGGGTCTGCGTGGTGCCCGGCAGGTTCCCGGCGAAGGTGATCGTGGCGCCGAACTCGCCGAGCGCCCGCGCCCAGGTCAGCGCCCCGCCCGCGACGACGCCCGGCGCCACCATCGGCAGGGTCACGGTGAAGAAGACGCGGACCGGCGAGGCGCCGAGGGAGGCCGCCGTCTCCTCGTAGCGCGGCCGCAGTCCGCCGAGCGCGCCCTCCAGGCTGATGACCAGGAAGGGCATCGCGACGAAGGTCGCCGCCAGCACGGCGCCGGAGGTGTGGAAGGGCAGCGTGATGCCGAAGGTGTTCTCCAGCCACGGCCCGAGGAGTCCGCGCCGGCCGAAGGCGAGGAGCAGGGCGACACCGCCGACCGTCGGCGGCAGCACCATCGGCAGCAGGACGAGCGAGCGGACGAACGCCTTGCCCGGGAACGGCACCCGGGCGAGGAGCCAGGCCAGCGGGACGCCGAGCAGCAGCGAGAGGCCGAGCGCCCAGAAGGAGACGAGCAGCGACAGCTTCAGCGCCTGGACGGTGCCCGGTGAGCTCAGGTGATCGGCGAGTTCGCTCCACCGCGTCCGTACGAGGATGCCGATCAGCGGCAGGGTCAGGAAGGCCACGGCCACCAGCGCGGGCAGCGTCAGGGTGAGGGGCGGCCGGGCGCCGGAGGGGCGTGCGCCTGCTCGTTTCATCGATGATCCCGAAGACAGGAGGACGTGGAGACGTGGAGACGTGGAGACGTGGAGACGTGGAGTCTTGGAAACCCGGAGCACGGGGACGAGGGGCTGTCCGTCCCCCCGGGCGGACAGCCCCTCGCGGTCCGGGTGATCCCGGTCGGTTACGGCTTCTGGAAGCCGGAGTCCTGGAGGATCTTCTGGCCCTCGGGCGAGGACAGCCAGGCGACGAACGCGGCGGCGGCCCGGGCGTTCTTGGAGTCCTTCAGCGTGGCGGCCGGGTACGTGGCGATGGCGTTCTGGTCGTCGGGGATCTCCACCGCGTCGACCTTGTCCTTCGCGCTGTCGGCGTCCGTCTTGTAGACGAGGCCGGCGTCGGCCTCGCCCAGTTCGACCTTGCTGAGCACGGCGCGCACGTTCGGCTCCTGGGAGACCGGCTTCACCGCGATCTTCTGCTTGTCGAGGATCTGCTTGCTGTACTTGCCGGCCGGCACCTCGGGCGCGGCCAGGACGACCTTGAGCTTGGTGTCCGCGAGGTCCTTCAGCGCGCCGACCTTGTGCGGGTTGCCCTCACCGGTGGCGATGACGAGGCGGTTCTTCGCGATGATCACCGGCGCGCTCGTGTCGGCCTTGACCTTGTCCATGCTCTTGGTGTCGGCGGTGACCAGGACGTCGGCGGGCGAGCCCTGCGACACCTGGGCGACGAGCTCCTGGGAGCCGGCGAAGGAGAAGGTGAGCTTCGTGCCGGGGTGGGACTTCTCGTAGGCGGCGCCGGCGGTCTTGAAGACGTCGGTGAGGGAGGCCGCGGCGAGCACGGTCAGGTTCACCTGGGGCGCGGTGCTCGCGGAGTCGGAGGCCTTCGACCCGCCGGTGTCCTTCTTGGTGTCGTCGCTGGAACAGGCCGAGAGCGGGACGAGCAGGGCCGCGGTGAGGACGGCGGCGGCGGCACGTCGTCTCGTGGGCGTGAGCGTGAGGGACATGGCGGTCTGAACTCCTTGGGGACGTACGGAAAGTGCGGGGAGCAAGGCCGGTCGCGCCGACGGCCGAGGTGTCTCGGGTTTGCGTGAGGGGTGGTCAGGTGCGGTCGATGTGCACGCTGGTCGACTTCACGCGGGCGGTGGCCTGCATGCCGACTTCCAGTCCCAGTTCCTCCACGGCCTCACGGGTGAGGAGGGAGACCAGCCGGTGCGGACCGGCCTGGATCGTGACCTGGGCCGCGATGTCGCCGAGCTTGATCCCGGTGACGATGCCCGGGAAGGCGTTGCGCGCCGAGGTGTACGACGCGTCGTCGTCGCCCTCGCCCTGCGCGATCTCCACGGAGAACGCGGCGAGCGACTTGCCGTCGATCACGCGCCTGCCGCTCTCGTCGCGGTGGGTCGCGACCCGGCCCGCGTCCGCCCAGCGACGGGCGGTGTCGGGGCTCACGCCCAGCAGACGCGCGGCCTGCCCGATGGTGTAGGACTGCATATGCGACACCGTAGGTCCCGATCCCGCTCATCTGCAACAAAGTCGTGGGACTCTCCATCGCGAATGAGAGGGTGGTTGTAGGAAGGGATGAGGGGAGTCTCCGACGGTCTCAGTACGCGGACAGCGGGGCGCCGGGGAGCCGGCAGGAGCCGATCCAGATACCGGTGACGGCGCTGACGTACCGCGCGCCGCAGCGGTCGGACGGGACGACGAGCTGGGCGCCGGCCGTGTCGAGCTCCTCGTCGTCCATGCGGGTCGCGAGGAGGACGGGCGCGTTGCCGAAGTCGGCGTCGATCTCCGCCCACGACAGGACGGCGTGGTGCCCGTCGCCGCCGTTCACGGCCAGGAGGAATCTGGACCGCTCCTTGCGCCGGACGGGATCGAAGCCGGGACGGGTCCGGTCGACGACCTCGCGCAGCAGTGCCCCGACGAAGGTGTGGTGCTGCGGCCCGTCCTTCGCGCAGTCGTAGACGACCTCGGTCCGGTGCTGCTCCCAGCCGTGACGCAGATCGGCGACGGTGAGCGTGACGGGGCGGGCCACGTCTCCCCAGAGCGCGAAGGATCCGGTGGGTACGGGCACGGCGCGGCGTGCGGCGCTCGGTCGGCTCATCGTCGGTCCCCTCGTAGGCGGTCGGTGCGGCGGCTGCGCGCAGTGATACCCGACTGCCGGGGCGGGGAACCGTGTCTGCCACTCGAACTCCGCGTCCGGCACCGCATTTGTGAGCTTGATACGAGAGAAGTCCTCACATCGTCCCGGCCCATTGGCCAACTCTCGTCGCCGTCGCCTTCGCCGTCGCCGAGGGGCCCGCAGGCGAGGCGATGGCGGTCGTCGCGCACGAGAAGGAGTCCACGTGCGAGGTCAGGAGGCGGTTGGGGGAGGTGTGGCCGCTGAGCCACGCCTGCGTCCAGGAATCGCCCTGCACGCAGGGGCGAGCAAGCCCCTCCCGACCCCCGCCGGGCTGAACACCGCGTTCATCCAGGGCCGTTGCGCCCTGGCGGCGGTTCGCGGCGCGGCGCCGTCGGCGGTGCGGGCCGCCGGCCTCGCCGACCTCGACAGCGTGGGCAAGCTGATGGGCTGCATCCGGCGAGCTGAGCGGAAACGTCCCCGCACCAGCGGCGGGGGCCGCCCCCGTGGGAGGCGTTTGCCAGCTCGTACGTCCTCGGGGAGACGAGGAAGGGGCTGATGCGCAACGCGCCTTCCTGGGTCGGAAGGGTGGATCTCACCGCGGGGATGGGCGATCCCGGCGCCGACTGCACGGATACCTGGGGCTCGGCCAGGAGTTCCCCGAGGTGGTGGGCGAGACTCCTGCCGCCGCTCATACCCGCGCCGGCGCCCGTACCCGTCCCGGTCGTGCTCGCGTCGTACACCGGGCAGGTGCCGACGCTCGCCCCGATGGGCAATAAGGTCGACCCCTCAATCCCCTCCGCCGACCCGATTCCGCCGGTGCCTGGCACGACGCGCCTGCTCACAGCGGCGGAGCAGCAGTAGGGCCGCGCGTGGATGAATGGCCTCCAGCCCGGTGGCTTCGCGGGCGGCGGCGGTCCGGGCGATCCCGACAACGCCTACCAGCTCCGCGTGGCCGGCTACCCCGAGCGGGAGGTGCCGTCGCTGGGAAAGAAGCTCGGACTGATGGTGGACGGCATACGCGCCCTCGACGGACAGCTCGTCGAGGCGAAACACGTACGGGACCCGGACTGCAAGAACAAGGGCTTGCCGACGCTCGACCGGGTCGAGGAGACGCTGGCGAAGCCCGCCAAGGTCAACAATCAGGGGAAGATCACATGGGACCCGGAAGTCGACTCCTTGTACGCGGATGACGAGCGGGAACTCGTCCGCTACAAGCAAGCCATGGCCAACCCCGCGAACAGCGAGATCAGGGGGCTGGAGATCGTGACGAACGGCAGGGACAACGCCGCCTACTGGCAGTCCATGATGGCGATGACAGGCACGCCCGGCTCGACGCGCTACGTCCCCTGAGAACGAGGAAGAGCATGGCCACCGAACGGAACATCCGCATGAACATCGCCTTCTATCCCCCCAGGGAGAACGGCGGAGCCTGGCGCGCCACCCTGGAGTCCCTGGAGCGGGCGATGCGGGAGGCGTTCCCCGAGCCCACGATCAGCCACAGGACGTCCGGCGTGCACGAGATGACCCTGCTGGACTTCGAGGTCGAGCTGGCGCCCGACGTGTGGGTGGACGGCACCGCGGCCATCACCGAGCCCGACTACGCCTACATCACCCTCACCGACGTGACCGCAGACGAGGCCGCCGTCTTCGCCGTATGGCTCCGCGACTCCTTCGCGCCGGCGCCGCACCTCGTGCGCTTCGCGAGCAGCCTCGCCATGGCGAACGGCGAGGACACCCCGTCGCAGCTGCCGGCCACCGGGGGCCGCGAGAACATCAGCGGCCTGCTGCGCCGACACCTCGCCGCCTTCGACTACTGACCGGCCTCGGGGCAGTCGGTGACCCGTTACGGGGCGGCCTTCACGGTCCTGCAGACCCGGGTCCCGTCATCTGCGCGATGACGGCCTCGCTCCCTCCGCCTCCACAACCGGATCCGGCTTCCGGGGCAGGGGCGAGGACCGCGAGGCGCTGGGCATCCGCGTCGACACCATCCGCTACCGCGTCGACCGCATCCAGGCCCTCAGCGGCCGGGACCTGTCCCGCCTCGGCCAGAAGGCGGACCTGCGCGCGGCACTGCTCTGCCGCTGACGGCCGTACGCCGGCGCGGCCCGGGGCCGGCCGGCGGCCCCGGAGCGGCGCCGTCGGTGATCCGGTGACTCGCGCGGTGGTCCCGTGAGTGCTCTCGTGAGTGATTCCGCGCGTGCTCAGGGCACGTCGATGTGCACGCTCGTCGACTTCACCCTGGCCGTCACCGTGACGCCGACCTCGAGCCCGAGCTCCTCCACGGCCTCGCGCGTCACCAGCGACACCAGGCGGTGCGGGCCCGACTGGACCTCCACCTGGGCCGCCACGTCGTCGACCCGGACGGCCGTCACGATCCCCACGAACGAGTTGCGCACGGAGGTCGACACGTCGTCCTCCGGGACGGCGTGCAGCCCCGCACCCCGTTCCTGCGCGAAACGGGCCAGGGCCGTTCCCTCGATGACACGCTTGCCGGAGCCGTCCCGCTCCATGCCGAGCCTGCCGCCGTCCGCCCACCGGCGAACGGTCTCCGAACTCACTCCGAGCAGCTGCGCGGCTTGCCCAATGCTGTACGACGGCACACCCGCACTCTAGGCCACCCGGTTGAACTATCTTGGGCGGCAGGCGGGACGGCGCCTGTCCACGAGCGTATGAGGAGTGTCGGAGATGTCCACGTCCGGGGCCGGCTCCCGACCGCCGACGATCGCCGAGGTCGCCGCTGCCGCCGGGGTCTCGCGCACCACGGTGTCGCACGCCCTCAACGGCATCGGGAAGGTCGACCCCCGGACCCGGGAACGCGTCAAGAAGGTCGCCGCCGAGCTGGGATACCGGCCCAACCTGCGGGCCCAGCGGCTGCGGCGCGGGCAGGCCAAGGCCATCGCGCTCGCCTCGTCCATGCCGGTCGCGGTGGCCGCCGGGCCGTCGCGGCTCGGGTTCTACATGGAGATCGCCGCTGCCGCCGCCGAGAGCGCCCTGCTGCACGGTTACGCGCTGGTGCTCGTACCGCCCGTGCAGTCCGGTTCGGGCCTGCACTCCGTCGACATCGACGGCGCCATCGTCGTCGAGCCCGACGTGAACGACGCCGCCGTGGCCGATCTGAAGGAACGCGGGCTGCCGTACGTGGCTCTCGGCAGGCCCGTGTCGCCGGAGGAGACGGCGCCCTACGTCGATCTGCACGGCGGGCTCGTCGCCGAGCTCCTCCTCTCCCACCTGCACGAGCAGGGCGCCCGGCGGCCGGCGCTGATCATCGGAGCGGGCGAGCGGCACGCGGCGGTCGACGCCCGTGCTGCGTACGAACGGATCTGCGCGGAGTACGGGTGGACCCCGGTCGTGGCGACCGCTCCCGAGGCGGGCGGCGAGGAGGCCGGCCACGCCGCGTGCGCGGAGCTGCTCGCCCGGCATCCCGGCACCGACGCCGTGTGCGCGCTGGTGGACGCCTTCGCCGTCGGGGCGGTCAGGGCGATCAAGGACAGCGGGCGCGCCGTGCCCGACGACGTCATGGTCGTCACCCGCTACGACGGCCTGCGCGCCCGTACCTGCGAGCCGCCGCTCACCGCCGTCGACCTCCATCTGGACCGGGCGGCGTCCGACGCGGTGGAGCTGCTCCTCGGCCGGCTGCGCGGCGACGTGATCACCGGCGCGGTGGTCACGTCGCCCGAGCCCCGGGTGATCGCCCGGACCTCGTCGCTGCGGGTCAAAGCCCGAGCGTGAGGCCGCGGGTGATCGCAAGGGCCTCGTCGCTGCGGGTCAAAGCCCGAGCGTGAGGCCCCGGGTGATCGCCTGCGCCTCGGCGGTGCCGGTCACGGCCCGAGCATGAGGACGAGCCCGGAGACCGTCGCGAACCCGAGCACGAACAGCCGCATCCGGGACGCGTTCAGCCGGTGCCGCACCAGGCGGCTGGCCCAGGCGCCGACGGCGATCGCCGGCAGCAGGGCCAGCGCCCAGCCGAGGTCCGCCGGCTGCCCCTTGCCGGTGGCGAACAGCAGGGCCAGCGAGGCGAGTTCACCGACGAGGAAGCAGAGGGCGACGGTGGAGCGCAGCTCGGCCGGCGGGCGGTGCTGGTAGACCAGGGCCAGTGGCGGGCCGCCGACGCCGGTGGCCGTCTCCGTGAGCCCGGTGATCGCGCCCGCGCCGAGATAGGCGGCCCGGCCGGGGCTGAAGGCCGGCGCGGCGAGGCTCACGACCGCCGCCAGGACGGTGGCGACGCCCACGAAGAGGCCCAGGCTGCGGTCCGGGATCAGCCAGAGCAGCGCGAGCCCGCCGGGGGTGGCGGCGAGCCGCGCGGCGGTGATCCAGCCGGCTCCGCGCAGATCGAGCGAGGCGCGCTCGCGCCAGGCGACGTACACGTTCAGCGGGATCATCGCCGCCAGCACGAACACCGGGAGCAGTCCGGGGGCCAGGAGCCCGGCCACCGGGGCGACGATCAGCGCGAAGCCGAGGCCGCTGCTGCCCTGGACGAACGAGGCGACCGCCACGGTGAGCGCGAGGACGGCCAGGGTGGTGACGCTCACGCCGCTGTGCTCCTCGTCCGGGCCGCCGTGGACGTGGGGTGCGCTCGGGTGATGGCAGCACGGGCCACGGAGGCGCGGGCCAGTTCGGCCGCCCGCCGGACGAGCGCGGGGCCGTCCCAGGTGGTGGGCAGGCCCTGCCACAGGCGCATCCGGCCGTCGACGAAGACGGCGGTGATCTGGTCCCGGTTGCCGCGTCGCACCAGCTCCCAGGGTACGTCCCAGGAGAGCGCCAGCTCCGGGGTGGTGACGTCGACCAGGAGGAAGTCGGCGGCCAGGCCCTCGGCGACGACGCCGGTCCGGGCGCCGAGACCGACGGCGTCGGCGCCGCCGCGGGTGGCGTGCTCCAGCCAGGTCCAGCCGGCGCCGCAGGAGGAGTCGCCGGTGGCGAGCCCGTACGTGATCCGCTGGGCGGACTCGGCCGCCTCGGCGAGCCGGAAACCGTCGCCACGGGTGCCGTCGGTGCCGAGGCCGAAGCGGATGCCGCGCTCGGCCATGGTGAGCGCCGGGGCGACGGCGTTGCCCTTCCAGGCGCTGGCCACCGGGTTGTAGCTGACGGCGGTTCCGGTGTCGGCCAGCAGGGTCAGCTCGCGGGGGGTGAGGAGCGTGGCGTGGGCGGCGAGCAGCTGTGGGCCCAACGCGCCGGTGCGGTGGAGGTGTTCGAGGGGGCGCAGGCCATGCCGTAGCAGGGAGCGTTCGACGCTCGCCAGATGCTCGTTGACGTGGATCTGGACCGTGGCTCCCGCCTCGGCGGCGAGCCGGGAGACGTGCCGCAGGGTCGCGTCGGTCGCGGCCTCGGGGATGGAGACGGCGAGGGAGGGGTGGACGAGCGGGTCGCCCCCGTACCGCGCGAGGTGCTTCTCCGCGCGGGCGAGGACGGCGGGGTCGGCTTCGGCGCCGGGAGTGTCCGGGGTGTCCGGGGCGTCGTTGCAGACGAGCCCGAGGACGCAGCGGATGCCCGCGTCGCGCGCCGCGGAGGCGACGACGTCCACGTCCACGTCGGCGCGGGTGCCCGCGTCGGCGACGGTGGTGAAGCCGCCGCGCAGCGCTTCGAGGGCGGCCAACTTGGCGGCGGTGTAGGCCGATTCCTCGTCGAGCGCGCTCTCCAGCGGTACCCAGACCCGCCGGAAGATCTCCGACGGCTCGCCGAAGGCGAGTGCGGAGCCGAAGCTCTGCGTGAGGTGGTGATGGGCGTCGACGAAGCCGGGCGTCAGGAGGTGACCGGGCAGTCGCACGCCTTCCAAGTGCGGGTGGGTGAGCCGGAGTTCGGACGAGGGGCCGACGGCGTGGAAGGTGCCGTCGGCGACGACGACGGCGAACCCGTCGGCGGGCCCTTCCGGCAGCAGGACGGCGTCCGGTTCCAGGAGGAGCGGGCCGGGGCTGTCGAGGAGTCGGCGGATGTGCTGGTTCATCGGTGGCTTTCCGTACGGCTGGTGACCAGGCGGGCGGCGATGCCCGGCCTGAGGTGGTGGAAGAGGACGTTGAGGACGGCGGCGGTGACGGCGCCGACCGCGACGCCGCTTTCGAGGAGGATGCGGACGTTCGGCGGGAAGCCCGCGTACACGCCCGGCACGAGGATGGGCAGGAGTCCGAGCGCGAGGGCGACGGCGCAGACGAACGTGTGGGTGTGCTTGTCGAGGTCGGAGCGTCCGAGCAGCTGCACCCCGAGCACGGTGACGACCGCGAAGACGACCATGGCGGTGCCTCCGACGACCGCCGACGGCACGAGGCTGATCGCGCGCGTCACGGGGGCGAGGAAGCCGATGGCGATGAGGACCGCGCCGGCCGCAGCGGTGACGTAACGGCTGCGGACGCCGGTCACCCGGACGATGCCGATGTTCTCGCCGCTCGTCACCATCAGCGGCAGTCCGAGGAACCCGCCGAAGAGGGAGGTGAGCGCGTCGCCGCGGACCGTCGCGGGGACGGCGGTGCGCCGGTCGATGTCCTTGCCGACCGCCTCGGCGTTGATGACGGTCTGGCCGGTGGCCTCCGCCATCGAGGCGAGGCTGTAGAGCATCAGCGGCAGCGCGGCCACGAGGCTGAACTGCGGCGAGCCGAACGGCATCAGCTGCGGCAGACCGAACAGGCCGCCGTCGGCCGCGCGGCCGAGGTCCACGTGTCCGAGGACCGCGGCCAGCGCCGTGCCGGCGAGGAGCCCGAGCATGACGGCGAGCTGCCGCAGGACGCCGGTGAACAGCAGGTAGAAGACGACGGTGAAGCCGATCGTCGCCATGCCGAGGGCGAGGTTCGAGGGGTCGGCGAAGCCGGGGGTGCCGGGGCGTCCGGTGACGAGGACCGCGCCGACCTTCACCAGGTTGACGCCGACGATGACGATCATGGTGCCGATGACGAGGGCGGGGAAGAAGGCGAGGAGCCGGGAGAAGAGCGGCAGTACGACGAAGGTGAAGGCGGCGGTGAGGATCACCGCGCCGGACGCGGTGCGCAGGCCGTGCTGTTCGGCGATGGAGAGGAAGAGGATCAGTGGCGCGCCCCCGGGCAGCATCACGAACGGCAGCCGGGAGCCGAACTTCCAGGGGCCGAGCGACTGGATCAGGGATCCGACTCCGGAGAGCACGAAGGCCGCGGAGAGCAGTTTGACGGTGAGGCCGTTGCCGAGGCCGAGCGAGGCGCTCATCAGGAAGACGGCCGAGATCGGTGTGGCGGCCATGACGAGGACGTGCTGGATCCCGAAGAGGAGGATCCGGCCCAGAGGGCGCGACTCGTCGACGGGATGGACGGCGGGGACGGCGGGGACGGCGGGGACGGCACGGACCTGGTCATCCACCGGGGCGGGGCCTTCGGGTTCCGGCGCGGGTGCCGGCGGCTGATCGGTTCCGGTGGGGGACTGGCGGGGACTGGACACGTTCGAGCTCCGATCGGCGTTCGACACGTACTGGGCACGACAGGGGTTCAGCCGCGATCCGGCCCTGGACGGGGAGCCAAAGCGAGGTGGCCAAATCGATTTGGCCGTCAGTATGTGAGGCGGTCCGCCGGCCGTCAAGGGCGTGGTCGCGGAAAGCGGCGGGTCGGCCCGTGCCGGCGGCGCGAACTGACGCGGCATCAGAACGGGCAACGAAATCCGCACCGCGTGCACCCGTCAGCCATCGATTCGTAAGTTACTAAGGGGTTTTGCTTCAGAAGTGCGATCCCACGGCTTGCGCGAGAGCATGCCTGTCCGCCAGGATCTGTCTCCGGCCCGGGCCGTTCGCCCCGGCCCCCTCACGCCTCCATGTCCGGATGCCTGGCAGCGCAGCGGCAACCCCGTGCCCCCGGCCCCGTACCGCCCGATCCGCGCGGCCACCCGGACGTCTCCTCCCGAGGCCCCCCACGCACCACTCTCATTCACCTACCCTCAAGGCAAGGCAGAGATGGCACCACTGTCCGCGCGTCGGCGACCCCTCACCACCGTCCACCCGGTGGACGAGGTCCTCCCCCTCCCCACCCTCGCGCTCTACGGATTCCAGCACGTCCTGGCGTTCTACGCCGGCGCGGTGCTCGTACCGGTGATCCTGGGCAGCAGCCTCGGCCTCTCACGGCAGGAACTCGTCTACCTCATCAACGCCGACCTGGTCACCGCCGGCATCGCCACCGTCATCCAGGCCTGGGGCTTCTGGCGGATCGGCGCCCGGCTGCCGCTCGTCCAGGGCGCGACCTTCACGGCCGTCTCGCCGATGATCGCCATCGGCCAGGGCGCGGGCGGCGGCACCGCCGGACTCCTCGTGGTGTACGGCGCCGTGATCACCGGCGGCGTCGCCGCCTTCCTGGTCGCGCCCTTCGCCGGGCGCCTGACCGCGTACTTCCCACCGGTCGTCACCGGCACCCTCCTCACGGTCATCGGCGTCGTCCTCATCCCGGTGGCGCTCCAGGACGTCGGCGGCGGCGCGGCGCTCATGGGCGGCCCCCTGTACGGAACCCCCGGCGACCTCGCGTACGCGGGCGGCACCCTCCTGTTCATCCTGATCGTGATGCGGTTCGGCGGCCCCTTCCTGCGCAGCATCGCGATCCTGCTCGGGCTGGTCGGCGGAACCGCCGTCGCGTGGCTGCTCGGCGACGCCGAGTTCGACACGGTCGACCAGGCCGGCTGGCTCGGCGTCAGCACGCCCTTCCACTACGGCCTGCCGCACTTCCAGGTGCTGCCCATGCTCGCGATGGTGATCGTCATGCTCATCACCATGGTGGAGACCACGGGAGACGTGTACGCCATGGGCGAGATCACCGGGCGCGACGTCGACGGCGAGACGGTCAGCCGCGCGCTGCGGGCCGACGGCATCGCCACCGTCCTCGGCGGAGTGTTCAACTCCTTCCCGTACGTGGCGTTCGCGGAGAACATCGGCCTGGTCCGCATCTCCCGCGTCACCAGCCGCTTCGTCGTGGTCGCGGCCGGCTTCTTCATGGTCGTCCTCGGTCTGGTGCCGAAGATCGGCGCCGTGGTGGCGTCCGTGCCCCACCCGGTGCTCGGCGCGGCCGCCGTCGCGATGTTCGGCATGGTCGCCACCGTCGGCATCCAGATCCTCGCCAAGGTCGACCTGCGGGAGGAGCGCAACGCCATCATCCTCGCCGTCAGCCTCGGCGCCGCGATGCTCCCGACCGCCGTCGCCCCCTTCTTCGAGCGCATGCCCACCGAGGTGCGGGCCGTCCTCGGCAGCGGCATCACCCTCGGCACGCTCACGGCCGTCCTGCTCAACCTGTTCTTCCACGTGCTGGAGAGCCGCCGCAAGCGCGAGGCCATCGACTGGGACGGGCTGGCCGCGTACGAGGACGGAGCGGGCCCGCAGACCACCCCGGTCCGCTGACCACGCCGGTCGGCGGATCACCCCGGTCCGCCGACCGCCACGGCCCGCCGACCCGCTCCCGCTTCCCGCCGCTCCGGGAAGCGCCCCCGAGGTGATCCGCACGTGTCCCACCCCTCCCAACCGTTCCAGCCCTCGCACCCCTCCCACCCCTCCCACCCTCCGTTCTCTCCCGCCCAGGCCCGGGCCGCCCGCCTCCGCATCGGCCTGACTCCCGAACAGGTCGTCGCCGCCATAGGCCAGTTGGGCGTGCACCGCCCCGTGCAAGCCCTCATGTGCTGGGAGGCGGGGACGGTGGCGCCGACGGAGGCCGAACTCTTCGCGCTCGCCGACGCACTGTGGTGCCCCGTACCGGTGCTCATGGACCTGCGGCCCAGGTCCCTGCGCGAGCACCGCCTGGCACGCCGGTTCAGCGCCGAACGGCTCGCCCTGCGCATCGGCATGGACCCGCGTGACTACGCCCGCGCCGAGAACGACCACCAATGGAACGGAACCGACCGCCAGACCCTCGTCCTCGCGGACGCCCTGGGCCTCGAACCGGACGAACTGCTGCGCGTCATCGGCCGTGCCGGCGAGCTCGACGCACTGCTCCGGCAGGCCGTCGAGGGCCGGTGGAAGCAGTTCACCGCCCCGCTCGCGCGCCTCGTCGGCGTACGGGAGCGAGCGGTGGCGGACGCGGTGCGCACCCTGCACCAGGAGTACGCCCGCTTCAACGAGCGCTACATGGGCCATCTCGTCGCCCGCAGCGACACCGCCCGGCTGAAGGAGATCGCCACGGAGCGGGCAGCGTGGCTGCACGGCCTCGCCGACCGCTTCCTCCACCTCGTCGGTCACGACGAACCGCGCTAGGTGTTACGTCCCGGGAGGTTGTGGACGGGTGAGCCAGGTCCAGCGGCCGCATCGGGTATGACGAGCAGCTTGCCGGTGGTACGCCGCGCCTCCAGATCGCTGTGGGCCTGGGCGGCCTCGGACAATGCGTAGCGGCCCGTCACCGTGACCTCAAGCGCCTTGGAGCGCACCCACTCGAACACATCGGCGGCCCGTCGGAGCAGTTCGGACCGATCGGCGATGAAGTCCCCGAGGCTGGGCCGGATCAGGGTCAGCGAACCGCCGTGGGCGAGCCGAATCGGATCGAACGGAGGCACGGCACCACTTGCCGCGCCGAAGAGCACGAGATGGCCGCGGGTTCGCAGGCTGGCGAGGCTCGCATCGAAGGTGTGCGCGCCGACGCCGTCGAAGACGACCGGCAGTCCCTGACCGCCGTTGAGCCGCCTCACCTCGGCCGCGAGACCGTCGACTGCGGAGGAAAGGATCACCTCGGCCGCCCCGGCACGCTTCGCCAGCTCGGCCTTCGCCGTGGTCGACGTCGTGCCGATCACCCTGCCGCCGAGATGGGTGATGAGCTGGGTCAGAAGCAGCCCCATGCCACCAGCGGCCGCATGCACGAGCACCGTGTCGCCCTCATGAACCGGGTAGGCGTCCTTGACGAGATAGTGCGCGGTCATGCCCTGGAGGAGCACGGCGGCGGCTGTCTCGAAGCCGATGTCGTCGGGCAGCGGCACCAGCCGGGAAGAGTCCACGACGGCCCGCTCGGCATACGTGCCGGGAATCTCCACCCAACCGACCCGGTCCCCGACTGCGACGTCGGCGACGCCGGGTCCGACTTCGACGACCGTGCCGGCGCCCTCAGCGCCCGGGGTGAAGGGCAGCGGGAGGCTGTACCGGCCTTCGCGGTGGTAGACGTCGAGGAAGTTCACCCCGGATGCGGCGACCTCCACGATCGCCTCGCCCGGACCCGGCCGCGGCTGGTCCACCTCGACCTCCTGCAGCACCTCGGGACCGCCCACTCCGTACACCTGAATCGCTCGCATGACCCCTCCAATCACGGCTCATCCCGCACCAACCCCGTTGCTGGCGATCCGATTCCCGGGCAAGCAGACCAGCCCGCCGCCCCCGCCGAGAGCGCGGCGCCGTCATTTCGTCGTCCCACGGGGGAACCGCCCAGGGGCTGGGCACACTCTGCGTGTCGTAGAGGCTTCGACAGAAGGATGACCCGCGCATGATCACGCTCACCAAGGAAGACGGCCCGGCGGACCTGGACGGAGTGACCCACCTGTCCATAGGGGTCTCCTGGGACCCCACCGGCGGCAGCGCCGGCGGAGTGCTGGGCAAGCTGCGCCGCACGACCGGCACCGACCTCGACCTGATCGCCGTCGCCATGCAGGGCGCGGACCCGGTGCGCCTCGCGGGGCTCGACTCGCTCGACCCCATGGGCAACGGCTCCCTGGTCCACAGCGGCGACAACCAGACCGGTCACGGGGACGGCGACGACGAGACGATCACCGTCGAGTTCGCCCGTATCCCGGCCCACATCACGTCGATCGTGTTCGTCGCCGCCGCGTACAAGAAGGGCAGCTCCTTCCAGAAGGCGCGCAACATCAGCTTCAAGGTCTACGACGCGACCGGCGGCAGCTCCCAGCAGGTCGCCGACATCTGGCCCAGCCTGCTCACGCAGGACAACGGGTGCGCGGTGGCCAAGGCGATGCGGGTCGGCGGCGCGTGGAAGCTCGAAGTGATCAACGTGACGGGGAAGATCAAGCAGGGCGACGAGCACGCCCTGATGCGTTTCGCGATGAGCAAGTAGGCGGCAGGGTCTGTGGTGCGAAAGGCGGCGGGGCACAGCCCGGGAGGCCGCGGCCCCGCCGCCACGGCCGCGGCCGCCCCGCCGTCAGAGCGGAGCCGTCTTCGGCGGAGCCGAGGCGGGCGGGGTGATCAGACCCGCGGCCACTGCCTTGTTGGCCGCGTCGACCCTGGAGGTGGCGCCCAGCTTGGCGAAGATGTTGCGCATGTGGCGCTTGACCGTGCCCTCCGTCAGGCCCAGCACGGTCGCCGTGCGTCGGTTGCTGTGGCCGGCGGCGACCAGGGTGATCACCTCCACCTCGCGGGGGCTGAGGGCCTCGTGCGGCTGCTGCGGCGCGGGTGCCCGGCTCGCCCGGGAGCGGGGCGGCAGCGACACGGTCAGACCGTCCTGGGTGCAGGCGTCGCGCAGGGCGGCGGTCAGCGACCGGTGGGTCGCGGTCTTGTGCAGGAAGCCGCGGATGCCGAGCGGCAGCAGCGCCTGGAGCAGTCGTGGGTCGTCGTGCATGGTCAGCACCATCACCCTGGTCTCGGGCGAGGCGGCCTGCAGGGCCTGGACCGTACGGCCGGGGTCCTCGTTGCCGGGCATCTCGATGTCCATGAGGACCACCGCGGGACGGTGTTCGGCCACGGCCGCCACCATGCCCGGCGCGTCGCCCGCGGTGGCGACCACCTCGAAGTCGCCCATGGCGGCGATCAGTTCGGCCAGGGCGTCGCGGAGCAGGGTGTGATCGTCCGCGATCACGATGCGGTGCGTGGTCACCACGCGGTTCGCCCCCCGGCCTGTTCCGGACCGGGCGGCAGCGGCACGGACATCCGCATACCGGTGCCCACGCCGGGCGTGCTGGTCAGGTGGAACGATCCGCCCATGGCCTGCGTCCGCTCCCGCATCGACAGCAGGCCGGTGCCGAGGCCCGTCGGCCGGCCGGCGTCGAAGCCGTCACCGTCGTCGTGGGCGAAGCAGTCCACGCGGTGCGGCGCCACGTCGACCTTCAGCGCCACGGTTCTCGGTCTCGCGTGGGCGAGTGAGTTCCGCAGGAATTCCCGCAGGACGAGAAACAGCTCCTCGGCGTGTTCCGGCGGCAGCCACGACTCGTCTCCGTTCACCTCGATGTGGAGGCTGGTTCCGGACGGCTGGTGCTGCTCCGCGTATTCCCTCAGAGAATCGGCCAGTTGGCGCGTTCCTGTCGTTATGCGCAGATCGGAGATCAGTTGGCGGGTGAAATCGGACGCCTCGTCGAGCGCGTCTCGCACCCGGCCCAGGAACGGTGTTCCCTCCTCGCCGGGCCGGGACCGGCCCGCGGTCTGCTCGTGCAGATCGAGATAGCGGTGCGCGACCGCCAGAGTGTTGCCGAGATGGTCGTGCAGGTCCCGGCCCAGCTGCCGGCGGTGGCCGCCGGCGCGTTCCTCCACCTTGTTCAGCAGGTAGGCGTCGTAACCGGCCGCCGACACCTGCAGACAGGTCGACAGGCTCTCGTTGAGCGCCGACACCGCGCGCCCCAGACACTGGGACGCCTGCTCGGGCGGCAGGTCGGCGACCGCCCTGACCAGGTACTGGAGTGTGGTCTGGAACAACAGCCCCGACGAGCGGAGCGTGTCGGCCGGGTGCACCGTCTGCAGGATGCCCCGGGTGCTCAGGCCCACCGAGAGGCTGAGGGCGACGTTGCCCTCCCTCCGGTCGTCGTCCGCGCGCAGTGCGGCGCAGCATTCCTCCAGGACGAGCCGCGCGTGTTCGCGGGCCTCCGCCCAGAGTTCGTCGGAGGTCACCAAAGGGCTGGAGATGTCGAGCAGGGCGTCGTGGAAAGAACGGATGATCTCGTCTCTTCCGGAGAGCAGCCAGCTCTCCAACCGCCGTGCGGCAGCCCTGGAGTCCTCGACCGGTTCGGTCTTCATCATGATCAGCTCCCCCTTGCGTTGCACGGAGGAGTCTAACGAGACATCGCTTCTACAGGAGACCGGAATTCCACTTGCAACGCATTCTTACCATCACCCGACCTGCACCGATGCACGATCCGCCGTCGAGCGGAGGGGGGCGTCCACATGGTGGCGGAGTCTTATTTCGACCGCCCGGTGACGCCGTTCGGTGGCCACCGCGGCGGCATAGTCACGGAACGGGTGAGGCAATGTCAGGTTGGTGGCGGGCCACGGCGACAGGTCCCGGCCCGCCGCGGCGGACAGCCCCAGGCCGGACGCCTTCACCGCGGCCTCCAGACGCGTCCAGGCCCGGAAGCCCGGCACGGTGGCCACCTCGCGGGGACGGCCCAGGACCCGCGCCCAGTCGATGCCGGCCCGGACGCGCTCCACGTCCACGCCGACCGTCGCGCCCGGCGGCCGTACGCCCAGCAGGGCCAGGCCGTCGGAGCGGGAGAGGCTCACCGCGGGGCCCGGGCACCACCCGAGGTTGTATCCGGGTTTGCCGTGCGGGCCGTTGCGCACGTGCGTCAGCTCCGCCGGGTGGCAGCCCAGGTAGCCGGCGACGATCTCACGCACCGCCAGATGGGCGGTGAGGTAACGGTGCCGGGCGCGTGGACTGCGCTCGCCGAGCCGCCACACCCGGTGTCGCTCGTACGGGCTGAGCTCGTCCACCCGGCCGTCGTGGCCCCCGGGCGCCACCGCGTCGAGTGAGATCAGCCACACGTCGACGACATCGGGGTGCAGCATGGTGCGTCCTTTCACGAGAAGCGGGTGCCCGGCGTGCGGGGGAGTCACGCCGGGCACCCGGTGAGGGGGGTGCCGTCAGTCCTCGACGAGCGTCCGCTCGCGCTCTGCGGAGGGCTGCTGGTCGGCCGCCGGCGCGGCGGACCGCTCGGCGAGCATCAGGTGCACGACCACCGCGGTCACCGCGCACAGCGCGGCGGAGGCCCACAGGACCACGCGCAGCGCGTCCGTGTGTCCCTGGGACAGGAAGTCCAGGAACGAGTCCCGCAGGCGCGCCGGGGCGTCGGCCACCACGCTCGCGGTGTCACCGCTGGCGACCTGGTCGGAGGCGCGGCCGGCCGCGGCGTCCGGGCCGAGGAAGCGGCCGAGCCCGTCGGAGATCCGCGAGCGCACCAGCGAGGCCAGGGCGGCGACCATCACCACGGCGGCGATGGCCTCGCTGGCCAGCCGGATGGTGTTGAACATGCCGGCGGCCATGCCGGCCCGCTCCGGCGGCACCGTGCTGACCGCGGCGCCGTCGAGCACGCCCATGATCAGGCCGACGCCGACACCGGAGACGAGCAGCGGCGCGGCCAGACCCGCCACCGTGATGTCGGGGTGGACGATCGTCAGGAGGGCGCAGCCCGCGGCGATCAGCAGCAGGCCGAGACCGAGCACGGTGCGCATCTGCATGCCGCCCGCGACCAGCTTGCCGGCGATCAGCGGGCAGAACAGCACCGGACCGGTCAGCAGCAGCATGATGAGGCCGGCGCCCTGGGCGCTCGCCCCGTTGGCCCCGATGAGATAGGCCGGCAGCACCAGGAGCAGACCGATGAAGCCGAACGAGAAGGCGACGTTGAGCAGGTTCACGCCGAGGAAGCGGCGCTCCTTGAACAGCGACAGGTCGAACATCGGCGCCTGCTGCCGCCGTTCCACCGCCGCGAACACGACGACCAGCACGATCGATCCCGCGAACAGGCCGAGCACCGTCGCGCTGCCCCAGCCGCTCTGCGGGCCCTGGATGATGCCCAGGGTGAACAGCACGAGCGCCAGGCTGAAGGTGATCGTGCCGGGCCAGTCGATGCGCCCCGCCCCGGGGTTGCGCGACTCCGGCAGGAACGGCAGGCCGAGCATCGAGAGGACCACGAGCGCCAGGTGCGCGTAGAAGACCGACTCCCAGCCGAACGCGCCGGCCAGCAGACCACTGGTCGTCGGGCCGAGCGCCAGACCCGCGCCGAGCGTCATGCCGGCCACGGCGAACGCCTTGGCGCGCTCGGCGCCGTCGAAGCTGGTGGCGACGATCGCCGTCGCCGAGGTCATCAGGGCGGCCGCGGCGACACCGGCGAGACCGCGGGCGATGTCGACGACGAGCACGCTGGGGGCGAGGACCGTGGCCACCAGCGAGAGCGCGTACAGGCCGGAGCCGAACGCGAACATCTTCTTGCGGCCGATCAGGTCGGCGAGCGACCCGGCGACCATCATCAGACTGGCCGCCATCACGTTGTAGGCGTTGACCACCCACTGCAGAGAGGCCAGATCGCCGCCGAGCTCGCGGCCGATGTCCGGAAGCGCGACGGGGGTGCCGCTGACGCCGAGCGGCACGATCAGTACGCCGAGACACACCACGAGCAGGGTGAGCCCCGGTCGGGTCCCGGCGGACCGGGTGTCGGGGGTGGTCATGGGGACGGGCTCCTTATGTGAGCGGTTCCGGTACGGGGTGCGGGTGCGGGGACGCGGGCAGCTCCACGAGGTCGCGGACCAGGCGCAGATCGCCCGGCCGGCCGAGGGTGGAGACCACCGCGTCGGGACGCACCAGGCACACGGCGGGGCCGCGCAGGCCCAGTGCCGCGTGCAGGGCTCCGGCGGGATCGGCGAGCACGGGCACGCCGCTCCTCTCCCGGGGGGACGGGGCGCCGGAGACGACGAGGGTGCGGTGGCCGGGCCGGTCCAGTGCGGCGGCGGCCGAGAACGCCTCGGCGGTACGGGCCGGGTCGCGCCGGTCGGCGGCGAACACGAGCAGCAGGGGCCGGCCGCCGTCGAGGAGGTCGTGCAGACGTTCGTGGCGCGCCCCGCCCGCTTCGTACGCGGGGGAGAGCGGCACGTCGGGCAGCCGCGCGCCCTCGCGCAGCCGGCCGGTGGACCGGCGCGGGCCGGGGTGGACCAGGGACAGCTGGGTCTGCCGGGGGATGACGAACCGGTCGAGCAGGCCGGTGCGTTCGCCGACCCGAAGGGCCGTGTCCCGCACGTTGCGCCGCCAGCCCTTCATCATCCACAGCCGGGTCTGCAGGTCGGTGTCGCCGAGCACGCCCTGCGCGACGGCGCGGCGCTCCGCCTCCCAGCGGTCCAGGAAGGACTCCGGCGAACCGCCGGCGAGGACCGAACCGAGCCGCCAGGCGAGGGTCGCGCCGTCCTCGATGCCCGTGTTGAGGCCCTGGCCGCCGGCCGGACTGTGGATGTGCGCCGCGTCGCCGACCAGCAGCACCCGCCGGTCGCGGAAGCGGTCGGCGATCCTGCGGTGGACCCGGAAGACGCCGGTGCGGTGCTCGCCGGTCAGCCGGATCGGCACGGGGCAGCGCTCGGAGGCCGCGCGCTGCACCTCGGCGCGCACGTCCTCGGCGACCTCGGCGTCCGGCGCGAGACTGGTGAAGACCCGGAAGTTGCCGCCGGGCAGGCCGACCACGACGAGAACGCCCTTGGCGGTCATGAAGTAGTGGGCCTCGTCCTGGGCGAGCGGGGTGTCGCAGGGGCCGTCCGACAGCAGGAACCGCTGCGGGTACGTCTCCCCCTCGTAGCCCGTGCCCAGCGCGGTGCGCACCGTGCTGTGGGCGCCGTCGGCGCCGACCAGCCAGTCCACGCGGACCTGGGAGGCCCGGTCCTCGGCGTCGGTCAGCCCGACCGTCACGCCGTCGCCGTCCTGGTCGAGCGAGGTGAGCCGGACGCCGAACTCCGTCTTGCCGCCCAGTGCTTCGAAGCGGTGGCGCAGGGCTTCCTCGGTGTGCTGCTGCGGCAGCGACACCGCGAACGGGAAGCGGGTGTCGCGCACCTTGTCGAAGGTGAGCCGGGCGACCCGGCGGCCACCCGAGTGGTAGTTCTGCGCGTGCAGGGCGAGCCCGCGGTCCAGGATCTCCGTGGCAGCGCCCAGCCGGTCGAGGGCCTCCAGGGCCCGCGGCCACAGCGTGATCGCCTTGGCGTGCGGGTTCGGCCGCTCGGCCTGGTCGATCAGCCGGACCGGGATCCCCTGCTGCAGGAGACCGGTGGCCACGGCGAGACCGACCGGGCCGGCGCCGACGACGAGGACGCCGGAGCCGCCGCGTGCCGGGTTCGCGCCGCCGCCGCGTTCCGTACTCATCCGGCGGCTCCGTCCCGTACGACCAGGCAGGCGACGTTGCCGTCGTGCCCGACCGAGGTGACCAGGGCGATCCGGCCCGGTCCGGCCTCCTCGCCCTGCCAGTGGGCCAGCACGGCCGCCAACTGCAGGGCGCCGTCGGCGCTGTACGCCTCGCCGGTGACGTCCTTGACCCGCACGGTCGGCACCGGACGGGCGCCCAGCGCGGTGCGTACGGCGCGCAGTTCGACCTCCTCGAGCGCGGTGAGCCCGGTGGCGCCGAGCGAGACGAGAGCGACGTCCCCGGCGTCCACGCCGCTGCGCTCCAGGGCCCGGCCGATGCAGTCGGCCAGTGCCCGGGCCGGCCCGGGCCGAGCGCCCTCGGGCACGAACGCCGTCTCGCAGGCGAGGAGTTCGGCGAGCACCGGGGCGCCCGCCGCGCGGGCCGCCTCGGCGTCCCGGACGGCGAACACCGCGCAGCCCTCACCGACCGGCACGCCGCCGGTCAGGCCGCCGGTCGCGTGCCAGCCCCAGACCGTCTGCGGGCACAGCTCCTCGACGCCACCCACGACAAGCCGCTCGGCGTGGCCGCGGTCCAGGGCGTTGCGGGCGTACCGGAAGGCGTTCAGCGACGCGGTGGTGCCGCCGGACAGCGTGGCGTTGATCCCGCGCAGACCGTGCCAGATGGCCATCTGACCGGTGACCGAGTTCATCACCGTGTTCGGGAAGGCGGCCGCGTTGACCAGGTAGGGCCGCTCCTGGACATGGGTGTCGCGGGCGAACTCGCTGCTGCTGCGCACACTGCCGGAGGTGCTGCCGACGACCACACCGGTCGTCGTCCACTCCGGGTGGTTCCCGGCACCGTCCGCCGGGCCGGCGTCGCCGGGGCGGGCGTCCACCGGGTCGGCCGAACCGGAGCGGAGCACCGCCACCGCGGCCAGGCCGAGCGCCGTCGTCCGGTCCAGGTGGCGGGTGCCCTTGCGGCCCACGTGGTCCGCGATCCGGAAGTCCGGCACGACCCGCACCTCGCCCGGCAGACCGTCGTCCTGCGCTTCGCCGAGCGGCAGCTGTGCGGCATCGGCACAGGCCGTGCGGTCACCGCGCAGTGCCTCGGCGAGGGCGTCGAGGCCGAGACCCGCCGGCGAGACGACACCGTGGGCGGTGACGGCCAGGGGACGGACCCGGGGCAGCGCGCCCGACGGCGCGGCGCCGGGGGTGGAAGCGAGCGTTGTCGTCATGACACTTTCCCGAGGATCGTGATGGCGTTGTTGCCGCCGAAGGCGAAGCCGTGGTTCTGCGCGATGCGCACCTCGGCCGGACGGGCCCTGTTCGGCACCGGATCCAGGCCCGGGCCGAGCGCCGGGTCCGTCTCGCGGAGGTTCGCGGTCGGCGGCAGGAAGCCCTGCTCGATCGCCTTGCAGCAGATCAGGGCGCCGAACCCGCTGGCCGCGCCCATGGTGTGGCCGAGCATGGACTTCACCGAGCTGACCGGCGGCAGGGTGGTCCCGAACGCCTCGCGGATGGCGGTGACTTCGGTGATGTCGTTGGTCGGCGTGCCGGTGCCGTGGGCGCTGATGTAGTCGACCTGGTCCGGCGTGATGCCCGCGTTGCGGTGGGCGCGCCGGATGCACTCGGCGATGCTCCCGGAGTCCGGGTGCACCATGTGCTTGGCGTCGCAGCTGAGCCCGTAGCCGAGCACCTCCGCGTAGATCCGCGCACCCCGGGCCACCGCCCGGTCGAGCGGTTCGAGCAGCAGCGCCACGCCGCCCTCGGCGGTCAGGATGCCGGCCCGGTCCTTGTCGAAGGGCCGGCACACGTCCTCGGAGAGGGCGCCGAGCCGCAGGAAGCCCGCGTGGGTGTAGCGGTTCACCGAGTCGGCGCCGCCGGCGATCATGTAGTCGGCCTCGCCGGTGCCGACGAGATCGGCCGCGTAACCGATGGCGTAGTTGCTCGCCGAGCAGGCCGTGGGCAGGGTCTGCGCCTCTCCCGTCAGGCCCAGTTCGGTGTTGACGGCGGCCGCGATCCGGCCCGCGGGCACCTGGGACACCAGGTGCGGGGAGAGGCTCTTCAGCCCGCCGGCCACCCACTCCTGGGTGAGCCGGTCGACGGCGGGCGCCTCTCCGCTGGTCGTTCCCATCGCCGAACCCGAACGGGCCCCGGCCAGTTCGGCGCGGCTCAGACCGGCGTCCTCGACGGCCTGGACGGCGGCCGCCGCGGCGAGGAGGCTGGAGCGTCCCCACCGGTCGGTGTCGAGCCGGCGCAGCGTGTCACGCGGCTCGAAGTCGTGCACCTCGCCCGCCATCACGCTCGGGAAGCCGGCGGTGTCGAAGGAGCGGATCGGCGAGATGCCGCTCCGGCCCTCCCGGACCGAGCCGGCGAGGGCCTCGGCACTCATGCCGAGGCTGCTCACCGCGCCCAGTCCGGTCACCACGACACGTCGTGCGGTGGACTCAGGCACGCTCGGCTCCCGAAGCGAGCGCGATCACGTGGCCGGACAGGGTCGCGAGGTCGGTCAGGTTCTCGGCGTGGTCGACCGGAACCGCGATGCCCAGCTCCTTCTCGATGCGGGCCAGGATCTGTATCAGCGCCAGCGAGTCCGCGTCGAGGTCCTCGACGAACTGAGCCGTGGCGTCCAGCTCGGCCGGCTCGCCCTCCACTTCCAGCTCCTCGGCCACGATGATCCGGATGCGGTTCTCGATCTCGGCCGACGACAGCGCCACAGAGTTGTTCGACACGGCGGTTTCTCCCCTCTCGGTCGGCGACCTCCGCCGACCGGTGATCAGGAATCTGCCAGGCCGGAAAGGGCCGAAGAAGGGATCTGCCACCAAGGCGCGCACCGCGTCGCCGCAAGTGGCAGCCCTCGTGTGTCGACCAGGTGCACCCCTTTGACCAGGGGGGATGCCTCTCGATGTCACTTTCGAGGCAGTGCCCCCTGCCCCTTGGAGGCAGCGGCGTTGAGACGGCCCCGGAGGGCACCCATGCTCGGTTCTCGACAACGCCCCGAACGGCGTGGCGTGGACGTGGCGTGGAAAGGGAATCCGATGCCCTCAGTGATCAGTGCGAGCCGGGAAGGCGACGCGGCGGCGGCCTCGGCGGCCCCCGCGCCGGCGGCCGCGGGCCCGGCGCTTCACCGGCCACTGGCCGTGTTCTCCGCCGCCATGGGCGTCGTCACCCTCGGCGCCCTCGTGGGCCTGGCCGTCGACGACCGGGTGCTCAACGGAGCGCCGATCTGGCTGAAGCCGCTGCACTTCGCCTTCTCCCTGGCCGTCTACGGGCTGACGCTCGCCTGGCTCCTGCCGCGCGTCACGCGCTTCCCGCGCACCGCATGGTGGGCCGGGACGCTCATCGCCCTGAGTTCCCTGGCCGAGATGCTGATCATCGGCATCCAGGCCGGCCGCGGGACGTTCAGTCACTTCAACCACACCACGGACGTCAACACCGCCTTCATGAACGGCATGACCGTCGCCGTGGTCGTGCTGTGGTCGTCCAACTTCCTCGCCGGCGTCCTGGTGCTCAGGGACCGGTCGATGCCGGCCGCGCTGCGCTGGGGCGTACGGCTCGGGCTGTGGCTCGCCGTCATCGGCATGGCCCTCGGCATGCTGATGAACCCGCCGACCCCGGAGCAGCAGCAGGCGCTCGACGCCGGCCTGCCCACCCTCGTCGGAGCCCACAACGTGGGTGTGGCCGACGGCGGTCCCGGCATGCCGCTCACCAACTGGAGCACCGTCGGCGGCGATCTGCGCATCCCGCACTTCGTCGGCATCCACGCGCTCCAGGTCCTCCCGCTGGCCGCCCTCGCCCTCATGCGGGCCGGCCGCCGCCGGCGCGGGTCCCTGTTCGCCGACGAGCGGGTCGCCACCGGCCTGGTCGTGGTCCTCGGCGCCGTCTGGGCCGGGCTGATCGCGCTCGTCACCTGGCAGGCGCTGCGCGGCCAGTCGCTGGTCCACCCGGACGCCGCCACCCTCACCGTGGCCGGCCTGCTGCTCGCCGCCGGAGCCGTCGCGGCCGCCGCCGTCCTGGGCGCCGGCCGGCGTCGTGCCGCACGCCGCTGAACCGCCGCCGAACCGCCCCCCAGGGGCCCCTTCCCGGCCTCCCTCACCCGAAGCACGGAGTAGAACCCACATGTCCGAGACCGCGGTGGCCACGACCGCCGAGCCCGCCCTGCAGATACGATTCGCCCACACCGTCGACCGGCACCTCGTCCACCGTGCCGCGGTCGCCGAGGTGTTCGTCACCGACGCACGCCAGGTCGGCGACTCCGTCTACCTCGCCGGCGCCCAGACCCCGCTGTCCCACAGCTACTACAACGACCACGTGCAGGACCCGGCCGTCACCGACGTCCTGCTCGTCCTGGAGGCGTCCCGGCAGGCCGCCGTCTGCGCCGCCCACACCTTCCTCGACATCCCCATGGACACCTCCTTCCTCGTCAACGAGGTGTCCGTCCAGCTGCGGGACGCCGACGCCCTGCGCACCGGCAGCGACCCCGGCGAGCTCCAGCTGCTCACCGAGTACCCGACGGTACGGATGAAGGCCGACCGGGCCCGCAAGGTCGGCGTCACACAGGAACTCACCTTCAACGGGCGCCCCGTCGGCACCGCCACCATGCAGGTCAGCGCCCTCACCAAGACCGAGTACCGGGCCCTGCGCGAGTTCCAGCGCGGTGGCGTGGCCCCGTCCACCCGCGAGGTCCCGCCGCCCGACCGCTCCGCCGTCCTCGCGCCCGAGCAGGTCGGCCGCAACGTCCGCGGCAACGTCGTCCTCGGCTCGCCCGCCTTCGACGGTGGCCGGCTGACCGCCCGGCTCACCCCGGACTTCGCCAACCGCAGCCTCTTCGACCACGAGTACGACCACTATCCGGCCATGACCCTCCTGGAGGGCGCCCGCCAGCTCAGCCTGCTGGCCGCCTTCTGGCGCGGCCGCCGGCTCAGCCGTACCCACGTCCTGGGCATGGACGCCGCGTTCCTCCGGTTCGCCGAACTCGACGCCCCGGTCACGCTCTCCGCCGCGATGCCGGAGCGCGGCCGCGACACCCTCGACGTCGTCTTCGAACAGGCGGGACGCACCATCGCCACCGTCACCGTGCGACTCGCCGAGGAGACGGCGGCCGAGGCCGGGACCGCGGCCGCCGCTGAGGCCGGCACCACGGCCGGGGCCGGCGCCACGGCTCGTACGGGCGCGGCCGCGTGACCGCCCCCGTACGAGCCGTCTGGACGGACTTCCGCGGGGTGCTCACCCCGCCGCTGTCCTGGGCCGTCGAGTCCTTCTGCGGCCGCGCCGGCCTGGAGCCGCGCACCCTGCACGCGGCGATGCGCGTCGTCGGCGAGTCCTACGGCGCCGGCTCCATGGAGGTCCTCGACACCCCCCTGGCCACCGAGGAGGAGTGGGGCCGGCAGGTCGAGCGAGTCCTGCGCGACTCCTTCGGCGTCACCGCCGACATGTCCCGCTTCGCCGAACGCTGGTTCGCCGACCGCCGGGTCAACGAGCCCTGGATCGCCGAGCTGCGCCGCCTGCGCGCCGCCGGCGTCTTCGTGGGCCTGCTCTCCAACATGCCGCCGGGCTGGGACCCGTACTGGCGCCTGATGGTGCCGCCCGAGGACTTCGACGCCCTCGTCATGTCCTTCGAGGTGGGCTGCCGCAAGCCCGACCGGGAGATCTTCGACCTGGCGGCGCGCCGCTCGGGCCTGCCCCCCGAGCAGAACCTGCTCGCCGACGACCTCGCGGAGAACTGCGAGGGCGCGGTCCGCGCCGGCTGGCGCGGACTGCACTTCACCGACACCGACAGGGCCGTGCACGCCCTCCGGTCCGCCTGCGGACTCCCGCAGGACGGGACCGGCCGCACGCCCGACCCGACGCCCGACCCCGAAAGGATCCCGTCATGAGCCGTACCGTCCTGATCAGTGGAGGAAACCGGGGCATCGGTCTCGCCGTCGCCCGCGCCTTCAGCGAAGCCGGCGACAAGGTGGCGGTCACCCACCGCAGCGGCGAGCCGCCGGCCGACCTTTTCGGCGTGCGCTGCGACGTCACCGACGAGGCGTCCGTCAAGCGGGCGGTCGCCGAGGTCGAGGCCCAGTTCGGCACCGTCGACGTGCTGGTGGCCAACGCGGGCATCACCCGCGACGGCCTCATGCCGATGATGAGCGAGGCCGACTTCCACGACGTCCTGGACACCAACGTCACGGGCGCGTTCCGGCTCGCCAAGCACGCTACCGGCGGCATGCTGCGCAAGCGGTGGGGCCGGCTGGTCTTCATGTCCTCGGTGATGGGCACCCTCGGCTCGCCCGGCCAGACCAACTACGCCGCCTCCAAGAGCGGCCTCGTCGGCCTGGCCCGGTCGCTGGCCTGGGAGCTCGGCTCGCGCAACATCACCGCCAACGTGGTCGCGCCCGGCCTGATCGAGACGGACATGATCCAGCACGTCACCGACCGGCGACGGGCCGAACTCATCGCCAACACCCCGCTCAAGCGCACCGGCACCCCGGACGAGGTCGCCGCCGTGGTCCGCTTCCTGGCCTCCGACGCCGCCGCGTTCGTCACCGGTGCCGTGGTCCCGGTGAGCGGCGGCATCGGCATGGGCGACTGACGGATCACCCATGTCGGCATGGACGAGACCGACGTGCACCAGGCCCGGGAGGCCGGCCTCCTCCTGGACTGCACCCCAGCCAGCGGGTTCTCCCGCGACGACATGGACGTCCTCGACCGTTGGACGCCCCTGAACCCGGCCGCCCGCACCACCGAGTGCGGCGGGGCGCGCTGCCCGGGCGCCCGCCGGCTCGCCGACGACCGCACGGCCGCCGCCAAGTCCGTACGGCTGCGCCAGATCGCGCTGTCCCTGCACCAGTGGTGGCTCCAGCCGCAGGCCGTGGACCTGGAGGACGACGGCGCACGGCTGCTCTTCCGGCACCGGACGGCGGGCGACGCCGAACTCGTGCTCTGCCCGCTGCACACCCTCCACACCGACGTGTGGGACTGGTGCGTACGCCTGCGGGCCCGCACGGCCCCCGGCTGAGGCCGCCCGCACCCGAGACCCCGAAAGGAAAGCACGTGCGCATCGTGCGCTACCACGCCTTCGGTTCCCCCGACGTCCTGGTGACGGAGGAGACCGACCTGCCCGTGTACGGGCCGCAGGACGTCCTCGTACGGGCCATGGCCATCGGCGTCGACCACGCCGACGTCCAGCGCCGCCGCGGGACCTTCCCGCTCGGCGCCCCCGCCCTCCCGCACTGCCCCTCCACCGACGTCGCGGGCGTCGTCGTCGCCGTCGGCTCCGAGGTCCAGGGGCTCGCCCCCGGCACCCGCGTCGTGGTGTGGAAGGCGCCCGCCGCCTACGCCGACTACGTTGCGGCGCCCGCCTCCCGGGTCCTGCAGCTGCCCGACGGCATCGACGACGCCGAGGCGACCCTGCTCGGCTCCACCGGACGGGTCGCGCTCAACCTGCTGCGCACCGCCGCGGTATCGC
The DNA here is from genome assembly GCF_053601115.1 of Streptomyces sp. NPDC004788. Taxonomy (NCBI): domain Bacteria; kingdom Bacillati; phylum Actinomycetota; class Actinomycetes; order Kitasatosporales; family Streptomycetaceae; genus Streptomyces; species Streptomyces sp. NPDC004788. The sequence continues at coordinate 692 of NZ_JBSGBF010000099.1, read as the reverse complement.
CCGGCGAGACGGTACTCGTGCACGCCGGCGCGGGCGCCGTCGGACACATCGCGGTCCAGGCCGCCCGACAACTCGGCGCGGCCCGGGTGATCGCCACCGCGGGCTCCGCGCCGAAGCGGGACTTCGCGCGCTCCATCGGCGCCGACCACGTCGTCGACTACACGGCCCCCGACTGGGCCGAGCAGGTGGCCGAGGCCGCCGGCGGCGGCGTCGACGTCGTGCTCGACGGCGTCGGCGGCAAACAGCTCGTCACGGACGTCCGGCTGCTCGCCCCCTACGGCCGGCTCGTCGTCTACGGCGGCTCCGGCGGCGACACCGCCCAGCCCGATCTGCCGGTGCTCGACCTGCTCGGCATGCGGAGCGTCATCGGCTTCAGCATGCCCGCCGTCCTCGAACACCGCCCGCGCCAGGCCCAGCAGGCGGTGCGCGACCTCGTACGCATGGTCACGGACGGCGCCGTACGCCCGGTGATCCACGCACGCGTACCGCTGGAAGAGGCCGCGCGGGCCCACGAACTGCTCGAAGAGCGGCGGACGACGGGGCGGGTCGTGCTGGTGACGTGACGGACTGTCGGGCCGGCGGCCCGGCAGCCGGACGGCACGGCGGCCCGGCAGCCGGACGGCACGGCGGCCCGTCCGGCCGGACGGCCCGGCGGCCCGGCACCCGGACGGCACGGCGGCCCGTCCGGCCGG
>NZ_JBSGBF010000098.1:0-29444 GCF_053601115.1 Streptomyces sp. NPDC004788 | reverse complement strand
CGCTGCCACGACCGCCCTTTTCCTCCCGGTGGTGGTTATCAACCCCCCGTCTAACGCCTGCACCCCAAATGCGTACATCAATGAGTCCGCCGGGGCGCCCGGCTCTCCGGGCGCCGCGTCGACGTTTGCGCTGTTGCCGAAGGGATCGACACCCGTCGGCTGCACTCGGTTGGTCGGACTCCTGATTCGCGGGGTGTCTTTTCTGGAGTCGGCTTCTGGCCCAGGCGGAACGACGGGCTGAGCGGTCTCGGCTGCGGGCAGCTTGCCACTCAGCTGAGCTTTACCCGTGCCTCTCCGCCCGCCGTTCGACACCGCGGAGGCTGCGATGCCGGGTCCGGGGCAACGTAGGCTAGGGGTTGTCCTAGCGGAGGTTGGTGGACACGAACAAGGACAACCCGCAACGGCAGGTGCGGTTGAGCTTCCTGGGCTGATCGAACCGGTCCACCAGCCCGACGGCCAGTTCACCGAGACCGTCCGCACCGAAGCGCTCATCGCCACCCGGCCGGTCTGAGCGCCGCGCGTTCAGCCGGCGTGGCGGAAGCGGCGGCGGTACTCGCTGGGGGTGAGTCCGAGGCGCTTGCGGAAGACGCGCATGAGGGTGTCGGTGCTGCCGAAGCCGCACGCCGTGGCGATCCGGGGGAGCGTCTCCTCGGTGGCTTCCAGGCGGTTGCGGGCGAGCTCGATCCGCGCGGTCTCGACGTAGGCGGCCGGGGTCATGCCGGTCTCTTCCTTGAAGATGCGGGTGAGCTGGCGCTCGCCGATGTGGGCGTGGGCGGCGAGGTCCGTCATGGTGATCTTCCGGTGCAGGTTCGTGGTGACGTAGTGCCGGAGGTCGTCCATGCGGCGGCTGGTGTAGGCGGGTTCGATCGGCACGGAGAACTGGGACTGTCCGCTGGGGCGCTTGAGGTACATGACGAGCTGGCGGGCGACGCCCATGGCGGCGTGTTCGCCGAAGTCTTCGGCGACGAGGGCCAGGGCGAGGTCGAGGCAGGCGGTGATGCCGGCGCCGGTCCATACGTTGCCCTGCCGGATGAAGATCGGGTCGGGGTCGACGTCGACGCCGGGGTAGCGGGTGGCGAGCTGTCGGGCGGTCGACCAGTGGGTGGTGACCCGCTTGCCTTCGAGGAGTCCGGCCTCGGCGAGGAGGTGCGCGCCGACGCAGACGGAGGCGACGCGGCGTGATCGGTAGGCGAGCTTTCGGACCCAGGCGACTACGGCGGGGTCGATCACTGGGTGTATGCGGTGTTCGCGGTCGATGGTGACGGATCCGGGCACGATGAGGGTGTCGATGCGTCGTTCGGCGATGTCGGAGAATGCGACGTCCGGTATGAGGCGGACGCCTGCCCCGGTGGTGACGGGGTCGAGTGTTTCCGCGGCGAGTTGGACTCGGTAGCCGGGGTCTTTCTTCAGGTCACGGCCCAGGAGGGCGAAGACTTCCGGTGGGCCGGTGACGTCGAGGAGGTCGACGCCGTCGAAGATCATGATCGCTACGAGTCTGGACCCCAGCATGTCCGGAATCCCCCATTCCGTTAGGTGTCGTGTCGGTTTCTGCAACTTATCCGACAGGGGTTCGATTCAGCCAGCCTCTACGGTGGGGAACGTAACTCGCCGCACACGGTGCCGAGTTAAACCTTCGATCTTCGAACCACCCACGGGAGAAGCACACCCATGCCGTCCACCACGCTCCGTGAGCTCAACCAGTTCGACCAGACCCCCGCCACCCTCGCCAACTCCACGGTCATCCTCGTGGACTACCAGAACACCTACACGCAGGGCGTCATGGAACTCGACGGCTGGCAGCCCGCGCTCGACGCCGCCGCCACCCTCCTCGCCAAGGCCCGCGAGGCCGGCGCCACCGTCATCCACGTCATCAACGACGGCGGCGAAGGCACCCCCTACGACATCCGCGCCGAGATCGGCCAGATCCACCCTGCCGTCGCGCCCATCGAGGGCGAGGCCACCGTCGTCAAGACCGTCCCCGACGCCTTCCGCGACACCAACCTCGGTGACCTCGTCGACGCCGCCGGGAACAAGGACGTCGTCATCGCCGGGTTCATGTCCCACATGTGCGTCCTGTTCACCGCCCAGGGCGCGTTCCTGCGCGGCAACCGGCCCACCGTCGTCGCCGACGCCACCGCCACCCGCACCCTGAAGTCCGCGGTCGCAGAGGTCTCCGCCGAGCGGCTGCACCACGGCGCGCTCGCCACCATCGACGACCTGTGGGGCGTCGTCGTCCCCACCACCGCCGACCTCGGCTGAGCCCCCTCCGAACGTCGCTGCCGGACCCAACCCCCAGAACTCGCGCTCTGGCCCCGCGTGCCACCCCACCCGGCACGCCCGGGCCCGGCAGCGACACCCCACCCCGCACCCCCCACCTGCACCACCGCTCTGGCACACCCCCGGCCAGACCACGGGACCGTCACGCCCACACGGCACCCGCGCCCCCCTCTCCGGCGCACCACGGCCCCGCGCCTTGCTTCCCCCCACAACGGCACCACCGCACAGCCGCCCCCAAGCCGGCCCGTGCGCCACGGCCGCTCACGACCGACCCACCCACGGAAGCACCAGGGGAAAACTCATGACCACCCGCCGCAACTTCATCGGCACCGCGACCGCGATCGGCGCCGGAACTCTCCTCGCCACCGCGACCGCCACCTCGGCCTCCGCCGAAACCACGCCCACGACCGACGGCACTGCCCCCGCCATGACGAAGGACGAGGCGCGCACCGCGATCCTGAACGTCAACGCCGGGATGAGAACCCGCTACAAGTCCCTCAAGGACGAACTCCAGAACAAGCTCTCCCCGGTCATCGTCGTGACCAACGGCCCCGAGGGCGGCACGTACTACCTGGTCGAGAACGGCGTCGTGGTCGAAAAGACCGCGCCGATCGACCAGCTCTTCCAGCTGGCGAAGTCGATCGCCCACACCCCGCTGGGCACGTTCTCCGTCCTCGCCCGCTACCTCAACAAGCGCGTCCCCGACTGGCACCTCAAGGCCGGCGACATGGACGCCCACGACCTCGAATCCGTCGCCATGGTCGGCCCCGAGTCCACCGCCTGGGTCGACCCGCTGCGCCAGTGGCGCGACGTCCTGATCAGCGGCCGGAACGCCCTCAAGCCCGCCGGCCTGCCCGACAAGCTGGAGAGCTCCTCCCGCGCGATCCTCAACTCGCTGATCGACTTCTGCTCCAACGCCATCGACAACCGGTCGTTCACGATGAAGCAGTTCGAGGACGCCACCGGCGCCGTCTACGGCGACATACGCACGAACATGTCCTACGCCGCGAAGGTTCAGATCGAGGCCGTCAACGCCCTCATGACCCGCTGGAAGAACCAGCTCGGCGCCCGCTGGAACGACGTCTACATAGCGGTGTTCTCCATGTGGACCACGTCGGTCGACAACCAGAACACCATCATCATCCGCCCGCACATGAACCCCGACCGCGCGGCGACGCACCTGATCGACATCATCAGCGACCAGCTGCCCGTCACCGACGCCGTGAACGTGGCGCTGGAGAACATCGCGCGCATCGTCCAGGACAACATCGCCGCGGAGATGGTGTTCTCCGTAGACCAGAAGGTCGCCTCCAGCCTGAAGGGCAAGCAGGACCTGCTGTCCGAGGAGATCCTCGGCCAGCTCGGCGGCACGACCACCGCCCCCTCCGACACCGGCGGCACCGCGACCGCCGCCGCGTTCCTCACCGGCACCGCCGCCAAGACCGGCGGCTGCCCCCTCGGCCACGACACGGTCAGCGTCTGACCCAAGGACACCGTGTGCGGGCCGGGGACGGCCGGCCCGCACACGGCCCGTGAGACGGCGCCCTCCACACGGCCCGCCCCACCCGGGGCAAGGCCCCCTGACGGAGGGCGCCGTCTCCTCGTTTCCGGCCCGTGCCGCGACCTGGCACCCGGGCCACCACATGCTTCACACCGGGGGAACACCCGCTATGCCCACCACCACGACCAGACGCCACGCCACCCGCGTATGGGTACTGCTCGGCCTCATCCTGCTCACCGTGAACCTTCGGGCCGCGATCACCTGCACCGGCCCGCTGCTCACCGACATCCAGCACACCCGCCACCTCACCGGCCTCCAGCTCAGCATCCTGACCACCCTGCCCGTGCTGTGCCTCGGCGCGTTCGCCGCATGGGTGCCGGCTCTCGCACGGCGTACCGGCACCGAGCCCGCGATCACCGGCGCGCTGCTGCTGATCGCCGTCGGCATCACCCTGCGCGGCCTGCCCTACACCACCGCCCTCTTCGCCGGGACGATCATCGCCGGCGCGGGGATCGCCACCGGCAACGTCCTCGTCCCCGCCGTCGTCAAGGAACGCTTCGCCCACCAGATCGGGCGGGCGACCGGCCTGGCGATGACCCTCATGGCGTCCAGCGGCGCAGTAGCCGCGGGCATAGCCGTGCCCGTCGGACGCCTCGCCGGATGGCAAGCGGCAATGGCCGTCTGGGCGGCGCCCGCCGCCGCCGGTGCCGCACTGTGGGCCGTCCTGGCCACACGCCACCACGGCTCCGGCTCCGGCACCCAGCGCCCCGCAGCGGGCCGCCACGAAGGCAGCCTGCTGCGGTCCCCGCTGGCGTGGGCGGTCGCCACCTTCCTCGGGATCGTCTCCCTCATGTTCTACGCGCTCGCCGCATGGCTGCCCGAGATCATGCAGGCCGACGGCTACAGCAAGACCACCGCCGGCGCGATGGTCTCCGTGATGCTCACCCTCGGCATCCCCATGGGCTACGTCATGCCGGTGATCGCCGCCCGCCTCCCACAACAGCAGCCCCTCGTCCTCGCACTGGCCGCCATCAAGATCACCAGCCTCGCCGGGATCCTCACCATGCCCTCGCTCGCGTGGATGTGGGTATGCATCCTCGGCCTCGCCACCGGCAGCGCCTTCCCCCTCGCCATGACCCTCCTCACCCTGCGCTCACCCAACCCGGCCGTCGCCGCACGCCTGTCGGGCATGGCGCAGACCTTCGGCTACCTCCTCGCCGGCACCGGCCCCGCCACCCTCGGACTCCTCCACACCCTCACCGACACCTGGCAGATCCCCCTCCTGCTGCTCCTCGCGCTCGTCGTCCCCGAAACCGCGGCCGGCCTGGTCGCGGCCCGACCGCTCCTCGTCGACGAGCCCACGCCCGCAGCAGCAGAACCGGCCCGGGAGAAGACCCGCGTCGGCTGAACCGACCGCGTACCGGCCGTCGCCGAAGGTCTTGTCGGTGGCGCCTGTACGGTCGGCACCACACCCGCACCGCCACTCCGACCCGGAGGGGGAGACGATGGAGGACGGCGTACGCGAGGAGCACTTGACGCGGTCATCACGACCGCGGCCAACGTCAACGACGTCGCCCAGACCCTTGCCCTTGTCGATAGCATCCCGCCCGTCGCCGGACGCCCGGGCCGGCCCCGCCGACGCCCCCAGGCTCTGCTCGGCGACGATGTCAATCGCAGAGGGCGGGGTGTGCCCGGGGCACCCCACACGCGCCCGTTCGCTACTCACCCGTCTCGTGTTCCGAAGGATCCTTGGCGATAGGCTCGTTGTAGGTCATCACGATCGGCGCGTTCGCCTCCACCCGTGCGCGCTCGGAAGCCGCCGCGATCTCCTCGTAAGTCCATTCCTTGTACAGACGCTCTCCGTGGGCATCGGTGATGTCGATGACCAGGCCGGTCCACTCCTCGGCGGACCGTTCGGGGACGAGTCCCAGTTCGTACGTGGCGTCCTGGAGGAGGGATTCGGTGACGCGTATGCCGGTGAGTCTTTCTGCCAGTGCGAGCACCGCCGCCTTCCCGTCGACGACCGGGGCGCTCTCGTCGTGCTCTCCCCCGGGAGTCAGCGGGAAGCCGACTTCCCGCAACAGGGGAACCAGTTCATTGGGGCTGCTGCCGTCGCGCGCTGAGGGGCCCTCGAACGTCGTACGGAGCTCACCGTCCTCGAACCAGCGGAAGAGGTGGATGGGCTTGCCGCCGTTGCTCGAGTGCGCCACGACCCGGCCGCCCTCCGACAGCGCCTCCGCGCACGGCAGCCCAAGGCCACCATCGAAGCCGAGGACAACTGTCCAGTCCCTTTTCTCGCCCGGAACCTTGAAGGCGCCGGCAACGTAGGAGTCGTTCCAATAGTCGTCATCCACCTCGGCACGGTGAGCGTCATCCGCCTCGATCAGCCCGGCCGCGCCCTCCCCGGTGCCGCGCGGTTCCGCCTCCATCGCACACAGCACCTCCTGCGGGCTCCGCCCCCGAATCAGTGTCAAGGTGTATCCGCTCTCCATCATGTGGCGGAAGAGCGGCGAGGTGCGGATCCAGTCATAGTCGTGTGCGGTCACCATACGGCGCAGTGTGCCTGACGCCTCTGACAATGCCAGCGTGAGGGTGAGGGTGGCGCCGAGGAGGAACGGCCGGGCCTTCTCGTCCGCGAGCGTGGAGTGCAGGAGCATCAGCAGGCCGGCGATCCCGCACCACATCGTGGCGACGCGGAGGACGACGGCGCGGAGGAGTCTCACGCGCAGACGTTGGAACGCGAAGTTGTACGGCTCGAAGCCGGGGGCGTACAGGTTGTGGAGCGCATAGACCATCAGCAGCGTCACGGCTGCAGCGAATCGATCGGTGGCCGTGGTGATCGCCGCCAGCACCGACCGTCCCTCACCCCTGTCCGGTGCAGCCGGCGCTCAATGGCCGCCACGCGGCTCGAAGCAGCCGGTTTCCAGGAACCGGCCGTTGACACTGACTTGGTAGCTGGTCGACTGGACGAACGCGGTCACGCAGGCGTAGTGACGGACGTCGAGGGCGATGCTGGCACCTGGGTTGCTGCCGGGGGCGTGGGCCTGTTGTCCTGTGTGCTCCTGGCCGCATGCGGTCAGGGTGATGGCGGTGCCAAGGGACAAGGCCCGCAGCAACATGTCTGAGTCTGGATATCGGCATATTGATCAGAAACTGATGGGGTTCTCGGCCAGGACGTAGCGGACGTGCGGGCCGCCGAAGTGGCCGCGGACGATGTGTGGCTGGCGTTGTCGTCTGTGGAAGGAGCGGCGTGTCTCGGCGGCGAGTTCGGCCTGGTCGCGGGCCCGGTGCTGCTTGGGCAGGCTGTGCTTGAGGTCCGCGTTGACCAGCTCGTCGGGGTTCAGCTCGGGTGCGTAGGGCGGCAGGAAGTGCAGCTCGACGTCGTCGGGGTGGGCGGCGAGCCAGTCGCGGACCTTCTTGGACCGGTGGGCGGAGTGCCCGTCGACGACGAGGTGGACCTTGTGGTCGAAGTGGCCGGCGAGCCGGTCCAGGAAACGGCACATCACCTCGGCGGTGAAGCCCAGCCGGTGGTCGAGGACGGCCTGCCGCACCGCGGCCTGCTCGGCCTCCCCGAGCACCTGGTGCGCCCCGACCGGCTTGCCCCGCGGCCGCATGGCCAGCGCCTCCCGGCCGCCGGCCTGCCACTTCGCCCACCACGTGTCGACCGCCTTCAGCGACACCCGAAGACCGCTGCCACGTCCTCACGGTCCCGCCCCGCACGGTCCCGCCCCGCCACCAACGCAGCCACCGCCCGCAGTCGCTGGGCCTCCTGCGCCGACGGCGACAGATGCCGCGCGTCCCCCACCAGATTGCTCACTCCCCGCCAACGCCCCAGAACCCAAACCGTTTCAGATCAATAGGTGACAACTACCGAGCTTCGGCTCGACGGCGTCGTTGTCGCCGGGTGGATCGTTCGGCAGGATGCGAGCGGTGACGGCGGCGGGAACCCGCCCGATCGCGCCGGGCGTCGTACAGGGACGGGACAGTTCGTTCGCTTCAGGGAGGGGTGGGTCCATGCGCGGTGATCGGCTGACCGAGGACCAGCTGACGAGGACTTTCGGCGCCGTGCTGGAAGAGGTGCTCAGTGGCCGGGGTTTGCGGACCTGCACTGGGCTCGACATGGCAACGGATGACGCACTGTGGGAGATCGCCAAGTATGGTCCGGGGGCCCCTGCCGAACTTGTCGACGCCGCCCGAGCTGCCTTCGCCGGGCAACTGGACGGCAGCAACGCCGCGCGCTGGCGCGCAGAGCTCAGGCGCAAGTTGGCAGCGCGCGGGCAGCGCGCCGCCGAGCGCGAGTCAGGGCCCACCACCGAGGCTCGTGGTGGTGCCGAGCCGCCGGCGAAACCGCTCGGGGCGACGCCGACTTCAGTACGGGCGATGCGTATCAAAGGCGATCAGACCTACTTGGACGAGTACGGACGCACCTGTCACGCAGGGGAACTGTTCACTGGGGAGGTCGAGGAAGTCGCGGACAACGGGCACACCGAGCTGGTCGGCACCTACTGCTCGGGCATCGAGCACGGGCGGCAGCAGGAGTGGTGGCCGGACGGGACCAAGCGGGCCGAGGGCGTGGCCATCATGGGTGCCGCGGTAGGTGAGTGGCGGTACTGGCACGCCAACGGCCGGCCGTCGGAAGTGGTCGTTTTCGATGAGAACGGTCGGGAGATGTCGAGAAAGCGCTGGAATGCCGTGGGTGAGCTGATCATGGATCACGTGACGCGCCGGGCCTGATCCTCAGGCAGGATCACTGGAGCGCTCGTTCGGCGAGTCGGCGAGTCGGCGAGTCGGCGAGTCGGCGTGATTGACGCCCGTCGTGGCTCCGTGGCCGTCGGCGTCGACGCCGCCTCGCACTCCTGGCTCGCGGCGGACTGGGTCGCATCGGAGAACGGCGACGACCAGTACGTCAGACAGTCCGCCGGTGGTCCCGTCGAGGCCCGGATCGGCGGGACCGTCGTGGCGGGCTAGCAGGTGAGCGTGGCGCTGACCGTCTGCCTCGGATGCGCTGGCGCTCAGTAGGTGTCCGTGGCTGCCAGCACAGCCAGTCGGCGGCCGTTCGGTGAGAGGGCCACGATGGCGAGGTCCCAGCACTGGCGGCAGAACCACCCGCTGTCGGTGTCGAAGCTGTACCACCGGTAGGCCGCCGCCAACGCCTCGACCTCGGCCACCGGGGTGCCCTCTTCTACTCCCGTCAGTCCGGCCAGGGAACGCCAGGCCGCAAGGCGGCCATAGGCGCCGTACTCCGCCGATTCATACGCTCCTCCCTCGGCCGCGGCGGCGAACAGGACCTCCCAGATCTCCACCGGAAAGCAGCGGCTGAGGCTCACCTGGGTCGCCGCGGCCGTGCACTTCAGACCGATCGCCCCAAGGGCGGCAGGCAGTCTGGCCGCCGTCAGGGGCTCGACGAACTCGAACACCCGGGCCTCGAGCCAGCCGTTCGAGTCCTCGGCCCAGTTCCGCGCGGCGGCGGCGATCAGCTCGCCGGTCGCTGGCGCGGTGGTCTCCCTCACGCCGGGCAGCGGCACCGGGGCGCTGCCGGAGTGCCACGTGAGCGCCTCTTGCCGGGTGTGGCTCTCCCCGTCCGGGAAGCGGGCCGGCACGGGGTAGCCGAGCTCGAACTCGGCACGACTGAGCGGCAGCCAGGCGAACCGACCGTGTCTTTGACGCGGAGCGCCCGCCCAGTTGGCCACCTGCGGCAGCCCGGCGAGGTCGACTCCTCGGACCACCAACTCCTGTACCAGGCAGGCCAGCAACTCGTCCGGTCCATCCGCCCCGTCACTGAACAGGACTGCCAGGTCCGCTGGTTGCTGCGCCGCGACCAGCAGGGAGGCGGTCAGGCTCGGGAAGTCACTGCCGCCAAGAGCCTGGGCCAGCCGACCCGTGGCGAGGACCTGGCCGGGGCCGGGCGTGCGGGCGAGCAGCCGCAGCAGCCCGTCCCGCATCGTCACGTACTGCCACAACTCCCGCTCTCGGCCGCGGTACTCCCCAACGAGCCGGACACCCAGCTCGGCGACCCGCTCGCTGTCCCCGGCCGCCAACCACTGCTTGGCGAGCCGCCACACACCCGTCACACTCTTCAGGCCCGGCAGATCCCGCACGAGTTCAGCTATGTCATCAGCCATGTGGGCGAGCCTATGCCGATTCACCTACCCCCGGCCCATATCGTCCGCGGCTACTTCGGCGGCCCGCACGTCCGCTACGTCCTGGACGAGAACCCCATCAGTTTCTGATCAATAAGAAGGACTCTGCCACGGCGCCGGTGCGGTCAACACCCGCGCACGAAGAGCCGCATGCGAGATTCGACCGCACTGCGCGGCCTCGCCTGCGAACCACGTACCGCCCCACCGACAGAGTCGGGGGACCGCAACTCGACCAGCGCGACTGATCACCGAGCGTGCCAGTGCGGCGTGTCCAAGCCGGCGGCCAGTCACCACCCCCGGCAATGCGGGACGACCCTTGGGACCTGTCCGGTCGATCGTGGTGCTTACGTCGCAGGCATGATGTCGTGGTGATCAGCTTCGACTTCGAGAGCCCTTGGACGCCTGCACAAGCCGTGTGCCCAGGTACGGTCAGGGTTGTCCTTGCGGCGGTTGGCGGATTCGAACAAGGACAACCCGCAACGGCAGGTGCGGTTGAGATTCCTGGGCTGATCGAGCCGGTCGAGATCGTCCCGAGTGTGGCCGCCACCACGACCTCGCATGAGCGGCAGCGGGAGGACGTGCCGACGGCTGCCGCGGCATCGGTGGACACATCATCGACTGGGCGGACGACTGGGAGGTGTCCGGCGCCACCGACCCGATGACCCGTCCGAAGCTCGGTCTCTGGCTCCGCGATGAGCGGGGCAAGTACGACGGGCTCGTGGCCGCCGCGGTCGACCGGCTCGGTCGCAAAGTGGACGACTGCCTGAACACCGGCTAGATGATGGGCTGCCTCAATCGCCCGGAGGCCACCGCCGCGGGCATGCGTGACGGCTGGTTCCGCTGAACGCCACCGGGAAGATCCTCAAGCGGGAGCCGCGGCCCGCCGCCGGGTGAGATCCGCCGCCCGGCCACCGGCCCGCTATATCGTCCGAGTGCAGAACGGCGCCAATCATTCCGCACTCGACCGTGAGGGCCCCGCCATCGTGACCGGAAGCACCCCCGAGGCAACCGAGAGCCCGAGCCGACAGGAAGCCGTCGGCGAGGCCCGCTGGCCGATGGCCACGGCCGTCGTCACCGCCATGGTGCTGACCGTCCTGCTTCCCGACGACCTCCGTCTGGCCCCTCGCTGGGTGCTCCCGGCCATCGAGGGACTGCTGCTGATCGCGCTCGTCGCAGGCGATCCGGGCAGGATCGACCGGCGATCGACAGTGCTGCGCACCCTGTCGATCGCCCTGGTGGGCGTTCTCGCGCTCAGTGCCGTCTGGTCCACCGTCCAGCTGGTCGACGACATCCTCCACGGCGGCAAGGAGACCAGCTCCGCCACCAGCCTGCTGCAGTGGGGCGGCACCGTCTGGGCCTGTACCGTTCTGGCCTTCTCGCTGCTGTACTTCGAACTCGACAGCGGTGGGGCCGCCGCCCGTGCCCACCACGTGCCCCGCACACCCGCGCTCGCCTTCCCCCAGCAGCTCAACCCCGAAGTGGTAAGCCCCGGCTGGCGGCCCCGCTACGTCGACTACCTCTACCTCGGGCTCACCAACGCCACCGCTTTCAGCCCCACCGACGTGATGCCCCTGGCTCCCTGGGCCAAGATCGTCATGGGCGTCCAGTCCCTGGTCTCCCTGCTCATCCTCGGACTGGTGGTGGCGCGTGCCGTCAACGTCCTGGTCTGAAAGCGCCCGTGACGGGACTTCACCGGGACTCCGTCCAGCCGTTTCGCACGGTGTGGGCCCCCAACTGCATCCGGGGTGGCAGTGTGAGGATCTTGCGGTCCAGCTCGGTCGGGCCTTAGGGGGTGTCCGGAAAGTCAGGGGAGCCAGAGTTGGAGGCAGGCAAGGGTGACCATGGCTTGGTAGTGCCGGGCTCGTTTGTCGTAGCGGGTGGCCAGGGCCCGGTTCTGTTTGAGCCGGCTGAAGCAGCGTTCGACGACGTTGCGCCGCCGGTAGGCCGCGCGGTCGAGGCGGCAGCGGGTTTCGCCGCGGCGGATGCGTCCGTTGATCTGGTCGATCCGCTCGGGAATGGTGCAGGCGATGCCGCGTCGTCGCAGGTAGGCGCGGATCTTCCGGGCGGAGTACCCCTTGTCCGCGACGACGCGCTCGGGCCGGGTCCGGGGCCTGCCCGGCCCCGGACGGGCGATGCGGATCCGGTCCATGACCGTTTCGAATTGGGTGCAGTCGTTCACATTCCCGCCGGTGATCGTGAACGCGAGTGGCCGGCCGTGGCCGTCGCAGGCCAGGTGGATCTTGCTGGTCAGTCCGCCGCGTGACCGGCCGAGTGCCTCGCCTTCCCAGGGCCCCCTTTTCGGGCTCCGGCCGCGTGCTGATGCGCCCGCACGGTTGTCGAGTCGACGCAGACGATCGTCCAGTCCACCTGCCCGACGGCGTCGGAGTGCTGCTGGACATGCGCCAGCAGCCGGTCCCACGTCCCGTCGGCGGACCAGTGCCGGAAGCGTTCGTAGACCGTCTTCCACGGACCGTACCGCTCGGGCAGGTCACGCCAGGCGGCACCCGTGGACAGCTTCCACAAGATCCCGTTCACGACCTGGCGCCGGTCCCGCACCGGCCTGCCCATCCGGCCCGGAGCCAGCAACGGAGCGATCAACGCCCACGACTCATCCGTCAGTTCATGTCGACGCACCACGAACGGAGTAACGAGCGATCGACTTTACGGACACGGCCTAGGGGTCGATCCCGACGGGCGCCTCGGACTCGTCCGCCGTGTCCGACAACGTGAGCGGGTGGGCCGTGCGCCAGACCGTCTCGAACAGCGCGTCCAGCGCGTCCAGCGCGTCCAGAAGGCCGCTGCGGTGCAGCAGCACGGCGCCGGGCTCCCCGTCCGGTGTGACCGCGAGCGGGACCAGGCCGAGATCGGCGTCGGTCCGCTACGGACAGGCCATCGGTTGAGGGCAGCGACGCCCTCGGCGTGAAGTCCATGCTCTCCCCCAGGTTGGTCCAGGTTGGACTTCGTACGGGATCACTCGACGTTCATTCGGCTTCGGTCACGGCCGGACCGGGCCGGCGGCCGGTGCATTTCCGGCGAACACCAGAAGTGCTGCGTCAAGGACGGCCATGGCCATGATGACGAGGAAAGGAACGCGTCCGCGCAGCAGAGCGGGCGGGCCGGCCGCCGCCACAAGGGCTAGCGCGGAGGTGAGGGCGATCAGGACCGCTCCGGCCGGGGACACCCGCCCCGTCGGGCCGACCGCCAGCACAGCGCACGAGGCGAGGGCCAGGACGGCGGCCGACGCCGCGGACCCGCGTCGGCCCACTCTCTGCGGGAGCCCGCGCACCCCGCCCGAGAGGTCGTCATCGAGGTCCGGCAGGACGTTGGCGAAGTGGGCACTGATCCCCAGGAACGCCGCCCCGACCGTCAGCCACACGGGCGGCCACGGGTGGTCCGGAAGGGTCAGCGTCAGAAAGGCGGGGGCTAGTCCGAAGGCGACGGCGTACGGTAGCCAGGACAGGACTGTCCGTTTGAGCCACAGGTTGTAGGCCCAGCCGGCGGCGACGCAGCCGAGGTGCACCGCGCCGGCCAAAAGCCCGCAGCCGAGCGACAGCGGGACGCAGATCAGCAGGGCCGCGCAGGCCGCCGTGCCCACCACGCCCGGCCGTACGGCTCCGGTGACCAGTGGCTTGTCCCGGCGTCCGGCAGCCCGGTCACGCCGCAGGTCCACGCGATCGTTGCACCAGCCGATGGACAACTGTCCCGCGGCGACCGCGGCCACCGCCGCGCCGGCCGAGCCCAGGCCCAGCCCGGACGCGGCGGCCAACAGCGCCGCGAGGAGCGTCACCGCCGCCGCCGGCATCGGGTGACTCGCTTTCAGCAGGCTGACAACGGCCGAGTTTTCCGTCGAGCCGGGAACGGCCCGCGAGGCGAGTCGATGGGTTCCATCGTTCGTGGTGGGGCGCACCGCACCACGCTAGGCGACGGCGCGCCCGTGACCGCCGGGTTGAGGGTGCCGACACCTCACCGTCCCTATCTTGGAGCAATGACCCGCGTCCTTGCGGTGAGCACCGTCTTCCCGCCGCACCGCTACCCGCAACACGAGATCACCGAAGATCTCGTCTCCGGCATGCCGCCCGGATCCGGCAGGGATCTCGTGCGCCGGCTGCACGCGGCGGCTGGTGTGGAGAGCCGTCATCTCGCTCTGCCCCTCGACCGTTATCGTGATCTCGGCGCCTTCGGTGAGAGCAACCGACTCTTCGTCGAACTGGCCACCGCGCTCGGCACCGAGGCCGTCGTAAGCGCGCTTCAGGAAGCCGGCGTGCGCCCCGACGACGTCGACCTGGTCGTCTCCACGACCGTGACCGGCGTCGCGACCCCCTCTCTGGATGCCCGCCTCGCCGCGCGGATCGGTCTGCGGCCCGACGTCCGGCGCACGCCTCTGTTCGGCCTCGGATGCTCTGCGGGCGCCGCCGGGCTTGCCCGCGTCCACGACTACCTCGACGGGCGGCCGGGCAGCACCGCACTCCTTCTCTCCACCGAACTGTGCTCGCTCACCTTGCAGCGTGCCGACACGTCGACGGCGAACCTGGTGGCCGGCAGTCTGTTCGGGGACGGAGCCGCCGCACTCGTGGCCGTCGGCAGTGATCGTTCCCGTCCGACATCCCGTCCGGAACCCGGCACGACGTTCGCCTCGTCCGGATCCTCCCTGCCCACGGTCGTGGCGTCACGCAGCCGCCTTTACCCCGGGACCGAGCACCTGTTGGGGTGGGACGTCGGCGACTGGGGCTTTCGCTTGGTCCTCGGTCCTGAAATCCCCGAACTCGTCAGGCTGCACGTGACCGAGGAGGTGGAGACGTTCCTCGCCGGACACGACCTCAAACCCATGGACGTCACGGCATGGATCTGCCACCCCGGCGGCCCGAAGATCCTGGACGCGCTCGCCGACGGGCTCGGCCTGCCGGACTCGGCCCTCGCGGCGAGCCGCCGCGCCCTGGCCGGCCACGGCAATCTGTCCTCCGCGTCGGTGCTGCAGATCCTGAAGGACACGCAGACCGCCCGGCCGCCGTCCGGATCGATCGGCTTGGTGATCGCCTTCGGGCCCGGCTTCTCGTCCGAACTCGTCCTCCTCGCCTGGTGAGGCTGCTGTGCTGTACAACCTGTTGGTCCTGCTGGTCGTCGCCGAGCGCTTCGCGGAACTCGCCGTGGCGCGGCGCAACGGCGCCTGGAGCCGGGCCCGAGGCGCTCGCGAGTACGGCGCCGGGCACTACCCGGTCATGGTCGTCCTGCATGCCGCGCTCCTCCTCGGCTGCCTCGTCGAGCCCTGGGCGGCCGACCGGCCCTTCCTGCCGTTGCTCGGCTGGCCCGCCCTCGCTCTCACGCTGGCCGCCCAGGCACTGCGATGGTGGTGCATCGGCTCACTCGGGTCCCGCTGGCACACCCGGGTACTGGTCGTTCCCGACCTTCCGCTCGTCGTCTCCGGGCCCTACCGCTACCTCCGGCATCCCAACTACGTCGCCGTCGTCGTCGAGGGTGCCGCCCTGCCCCTGGTCCACACCGCCTGGCTGACCGCCCTCGGCTTCTCGCTCCTGAACGTGGCCCTGATCACCGTTCGCATCCGCTGCGAGAACGCCGCGTTGGCGCCCGCACGCGGTCTCTCCTCCACCAGCGTCGCGTCGTGATCGACCTCCTCGTCGTCGGCGGCGGCCCGGCGGGCCTGGCCACCGCGATCCACGGGGCGCGACGAGGCTTGGACGTCATGGTCGCCGAGCCGCGGCCGGCGCCGATCGACAAAGCATGCGGAGAAGGACTGATGCCGGCGGCCGTGCGCGCCTTGAGAGCTCTCGACGTGCAGGTGCCCGGCCGACCGCTCCGAGGCATCCGCTATATCGACGCCGCCGGGGGCCGACGTGCCGAAGCCCGATTCCGCGCACAGTCGGGGGACGGTCTCGGCGTGCGCCGGACCTTGCTGCACGAGGCACTCGCCGCCCGGGCCGCCCAGCTCGGAGTACCGGTCATCCCGCACCGCATCCGCCGGGTGGCCCAGTCCGACGCGTACGTGACGGCCGACGGAATCACCGCCCGCTATCTCGTGGCGGCCGACGGACTGCACTCGCCGACCCGGCGCGCCCTCGGCCTGACCGTACGGCCGGCCTCCACCCGGCGCCGCACCCCCCGGTACGGACTGCGGCGCCACTACGCCGTCGAGCCGTGGACCGACCTGGTCGAGGTGTACTGGTCGGACGACTGCGAGGCGTACGTCACGCCGCTCGGACCGCGGCAGGTCGGCGTCGCCATCCTCACCTCACGCCACCTGCCCTTCGACGACCAGCTGACCGGTTTCCCCGCACTGGCCGCCCGGTTGCGCACGGCCGACAGGACACCGGTCAGGGGCGCCGGGCCGCTCCGCCAGCAGGCCCGTTCCCGGGTGGCCGGCCGCGTACTTTTCGTGGGCGACGCCGCCGGGTACGTCGACGCGCTGACCGGCGAGGGTCTCACCCTCGCCCTGACGGCGGCCGACGCCCTCGTGCGCTGCCTCGGCGAGGGTCGGCCGCAGGCGTACGAACACGCGTGGTGTCGCCTGTCCCGCGGCTACCGCCTCCTGACGAGGTCTCTCCTCTGGGTCCGGAACCAGCCGCCACTGGCGCCCCTGATCACACCGGCGGCGGCCCGGTTCCCCGGCCTGTTCCGGAGCGCCGTCAACCTGCTCGCGTGACCGCTGTCGTCAGAAAACCGGGCGGGGAGGACCCAGACGGACGGCATCGACCACCGGGGACACGTGCACGAGCGGCGCGGGCTCCGGATCGGGAAGACCGGCGCTCCTGGTGAGGGTCTGGTGCATCTCGCTTACCGTCCCCTGACCGAGTGTCCAGGGTTCATGGCGCACCGGCGTGAGCCACAGAAGGCCCGCACGCCGCGAAAAGGCCGCCCACCTCGAAGTGAGCCACACTTCGAGAGGCGACATCTTCTCGACCGGCGCGCCCGCTCGGACCCGCAGCCGGTAACCGACGCCCTCAGCAACCTGCGCCCCCCGAAGCCGCCCGCCGTAGAACGTGTCGGCGCCGCGCTCACGTACCGTCAGGTCCGCCAGACGGTAACGGATCCCGATCGCCCGTGCAGCCAACAGGTAGGGCGCGGTCACGTCGAGGGAGAGGAACCACAACCCGCTGCGTCCGTCTGGCAGTCGTACGTACGTCCGCAGGTTCGTCTCGGGGAAAGCAGCCGGAGGCAGCGGTACGGCCCCCAGGCCGTGGACGGACGACATCATGAACGGCGTCAGGCTGACCCAGGCCCGGCCTTCGAACCGGTCCACGACCAACCCTTTGGGCAGCAGGCGCTGGACGACCTCGGCCTCGTACCTCCAGTGCACCATCGCGAGCCGCTCCCACCGCATGGTCAACAGCGGGAAGGCGACGGACTCGGGGACTCGTCGGGGCGGCGTCCTCGTCAACACCCTCTCCTGAGCTCGCAGACCGGTCCTGGAGACGAGCTCAGCCGCCGGTGACACGACGACCTGCCCTCTGACTACTCGTCCATGCTGTGTGCAGCCGCGCGCTCCCTGCGGCAGCGACACGGCCTTCACCGTCCTTCTGCCGCTGCGTGGCGACTCACCCCAGCCTCTCCGCGCGCCGCTCGACGCTCAGCGCGACGCGAGCTCGGTGATCGCCAAGGACCTGGGGTCAGCGTCCGCTCGGTGATGAGGTATCCGGGAGGCGGGGTTGGCGACCGCCGGGCTGGTCGGGACCAGTTAGACGTGCGTACCAACCGGTGGATGAGAAAGCTCCTGGCGGATGCGGACCTGACCGGTCTGTCCTCGTCGGACATCCCCTCGGCGTTCCAGGAGGTCGTGGAGCAAGGCTGGTCGGTGACGGGGAGCGGTGCGCGGGTGTACTCCGAGAGGGCTCGTTCCGCGGCCGGGAGGGACAGGAAAGCAGCAGGCGGCGGCGTACGCCAGGCATTGGCGCAGCAGCACCCTCGCACGTTCGCTGGCGGCGGCGGCGGGCTCGGCGGAGGGGTCGTCGTCCGTCATGCCGCGGCCGGTGACCGTGGCCTCCTCCGCCAGGCGGTCGAAGTACGACCCGGCCGGATCGGGGCGGAGATCGGTCAGAGCACGTCCCCTGCTGTCCGCCGCGAAGAGTCCCTCCGCGAGCGGGAGGCCCTCGGGTCCTCCGTAGCGGGCGGTCTCGGGGACGTACGTGTCCAGGACGAGGCTCCCGATGATGCCCGACGCCTGGGCCTGCTCGGCCGATGGCTGAGCGAGTCGGCGTCCTGTCCCCAGGTGGTTGTGCGCTGTCCAGGGGCCCGGCACGAGGCCGGATCCTCCGGCTCCGGCGAAAACCCGCGCTCGTCGTGACGGGCCCCGCGCTCGTCGTGACGGGCCCGGTGACGGTCGCGGTCGCGGGTAACCCTGGTCAGGCGGTGGGGCGGGAGACGAAGACACGTTCCAGGAGGGCGTACAGCGACTCCCGGTCTTCGTCGCTGAGCCTGTCCAGGCCGTCTTGCGTGGTGCGCATCTTCGCGCGGATCGCGTCGGTCACCCGCTCACCCTCGGCTGTGAGGATGACGTTCTTGACGCGCCGGTCGGCCGTGTCGGCTTCGCGGCGTACCAGGCCGCGCTTCTCCAGCCGGTCGATGATCCCGGTCATGTTGGAGGCGTCGCAGGTCATGGTCTCGGCGAGCGCGCGCATCGCGGCGGGGCCCCGGCGCAGCACGGTCAGCGCCTTGCCCTGGCTCGCCGTGAGGTTCTCACTCGCCGCGGCGACGGTGAAGTCGCCGTAGTAGACGCCGAGCGACACCGAGAGCAGCTCCATGAGTCCGGCCGTGTCGACGGCGGGCGCTTCCGTGCGAGGAGCTTGTGTCATGGGCGGAGCCTATCCGGAGAAGCTTGACCATCTCAAATATCAGGCTCTACCTTCCTTTCATTGCATGAAGTTCTCAAGCTTCAAGGTTCTCAAGTAGTAGCTATGAGGAGCGTTACCGTGACCGTCACCGCGTCCCCCACCTCCCGCGCGGCCGAGATCCTGTCCCGGCCCGTCGTGCTCAACGGCCTGACCGTCCCGAACCGCATCGTGATGGCGCCGATGACGCGCATGTTCTCGCCCGGTGGTGTGCCCGGTGAGGACGTGCTGTCGTACTACGCCCGCCGCGCCGCCGCCGGCGTGGGTCTGATCGTCACCGAGGGGACGTACGTCGGCCACGAGTCGGCCGGGCAGAGCGATCGTGTGCCGCGGTTCCACGGCGAGGAGCAGCTGGCCGGGTGGGCGAAGGTCGCCGAGGCCGTGCACGCCGCGGGCGGCACGATCGTGCCGCAGCTGTGGCACATCGGCATGGTGCGGGAGCAGGGTCAGGCGCCCTATGCGGACGCCCCCGCCGTGGGCCCCTCCGGCATCCGCGTCGACGGCACCGAGGGCACCGGCAAGGCGATGACCCAGAGTGACCTGGATGACGTCATCCGCGCCTTCGCCGAGGCCGCCGCGGCCGCCGAGCGCATCGGCTTCGACGGCGTCGAACTGCACGGCGCCCACGGCTATCTCGTCGACCAGTTCCTGTGGGAGCGGACGAACCGCCGCACCGATGCCTATGGCGGCGACGCCGTGGCCCGTACGAAGTTCGCGGCCGAGATCGTGGCCGCGGTCCGCGCGGCCGTCTCGCCCGACTTCCCGGTGATCTTCCGCTACTCGCAGTGGAAGCAGGAGGCGTACGACGCGCGGCTCGCCGAGTCCCCGCAGGAGCTGGAGGCGATCCTGGCCCCGCTCGCCGCGGCCGGTGTCGACGCCTTCCACGCCTCCACCCGCCGCTACTGGCTCCCGGAGTTCGAGGACTCGGACCTGAACCTGGCCGGCTGGACCAAGAAGCTCACCGGCAGGCCCACCATCACCGTCGGCTCGGTCGGTCTCGACGGCGACTTCATCCGCGCCTTCGCCGGCGAGGGCGCCGCAGTCGGCAGCCTCGACAACCTCCTCGACCGCTTCGAGCGCGACGAGTTCGACCTGGTCGCCGTCGGCCGCGCCCTGCTCCAGGACCCCGAGTGGGCGTCCAAGGTCCTCGCGGGACGGGTCGACGAACTGAAGCCGTACGACGCGGCCGCGCTGAAGACGCTGAGCTAGAGCTAGAGCTAGAGCTAGAGCGCAGGGGCTTCCGTACGTCTGGTCCCGCTGACGCCTCGGCCCATGTCTCGACCCGCGGGCAGTGCCGACCGTTGAACTATCTTGGGCGGCAGCGAGACGAGAAGGAGGCACCCCGTGGCATCTGGGCAGCAAGCGCGTGCGCAGGCTGCGGCGATCACGCCGGGCAGGCGTTCGGCGGAGGTCGAGGCGGCTTCTCCCGCCGAGCGGCTGCGGGCGTTGTTCGGCGGGCGCAGGCTGTCTCCCGCGCAGCGGCGCATCGCCCAGTTCCTGACGGATCACCTCACCGAGGCCGCGTTCCTTTCGATCACGGAGCTCGCGGAGCGGGTCGGCGTCAGCCAGCCGTCGGTGACCCGGTTCGCCTCGTCGCTGGGATTCAGCGGGTATCCCGCGCTCCGGGAGGCCCTGCAGCCCATCGCGCTGAGCGCGGTCGCCGGTGCGCCGGACGAGGGGGAGGGGGAGGGGCGGCTCCGCAACGAGCTGCAGTCGGCGGTCGATGCCGAGATCGAGAACCTCACGGCCCTGCGGCGCGTGTTCGCCGACCCCGACCGGATTCTCGACATCGGCCGCGCGCTGGCCCGATCCGTACCGCTGACCGTCCTCGGCCTGCGGATCTCGGTCTCCCTCGCGGAGTACTTCGCGTATGCCGCCCGGCGCATCCACCCGGACGTACGGGTGGTGACGCGGGGCGGCAGCGTCGCGTACGACGCGCTGCTGCAGGCGCGCGAGGCGGGCGGGACGTGGGCGCTGGCCTTCGCGATGCCCCGGCACGCCAAGGAGACCCTGGCCGTCGTCAGGGCCGCTCGCGCCACCGGGCTGCGCGTCGCGCTGATCACCGACCTGGCGCTCGGGCCGCTCGTCGACGAGGCCGACGTGGTGTTCACCGCCGGCACCGGCGCCCGGCTCGTCTTCGACTCGTACGCGGCGCCGGGAGTGCTGTCCGCCGCCATCCTCCAGGCCATGGCGGACGCGGATCCGGAGCGTACGCAGACCCGGCTGGAGAAGTACGAGCAGGCGGCGGAGCAGCACGACTTCTTCCTGGACGGCTGACGGCCGACCGGCTGACTCTCTTTGCCGGCTCTCTCCGCCGGCCGTTCTATGACCGGGGCCGGGCGACCGAGCGGGGCGCTCTCCTCACTCTGCGTATGAAAATTTTCATTCGCTTGCTTTATCGACGGTAAGTATATTTACTGAAGAGGCCCCCAACGGGCCCGAACAGAACATCGCAGGGTCGCCCCCTCCTCCTCAGACGGCCCTCGTGTTTGAACGGCTGCGGCGGCTCCGATCTACCCCTGGGTCGGAGCCGCCTCGTTCACCGCCTGGCGGTCAGGGCTTGCGGTCAGGGCTTTCGGTCAGGGCTTGACGTTCACCCCCGCCCACGCGGCGTCCACGGCCTTCGCTTCGGCGCTGCCCGCGCCGTAGAGGTCGGCGGCCGCCTTCAGGGTGCCCTCACGGGCGCCGTGGTAGTCGGTGGTGGAGGTGAAGTACGTGGTCAGCGCCCTGTACCAGATCTGTACGGCCTTGTCGCGGCCGATGCCGGTGACCGTGGAGCCGTCCACGGTCGGGCTGTCGTAGTGCACGCCGTTGATGTCCTTCGCGCCGCTGCCCTCGGACAGCAGGTAGAAGAAGTGGTTGGCGACGCCGGACGAGTAGTGCACGTTCAGGCTGCCGACGCCGGCGCTCCAGTAGTCGGCCGAACCGCGGCCGTCCTTGCTCGGCTGGTCCTGGTAGCGCAGCGGCTTGCCGTTGCCGAAGATGTCGATCTTCTCGCCGAGCAGGTAGTCGCCCGGGTCCTGGGCGTTGTTCGCGTTCCACTCCACCGCGGTGCCGAAGATGTCCGAGGTGGCCTCGTTCAGGCCGCCGGACTCGCCGGAGTACTGCAGGCCCGCGGTGGCGGAGGTGACGCCGTGGCTGAACTCGTGGCCGGCCACGTCGAGCTGGGTCAGCGGGTGCTGGTCGTTCGCGCCGTCGCCGTAGGTGATGGTGAAGGAACGGTCGTCCCAGAAGGCGTTCTGGTAGGCGCTGCCGTAGTGGACGCGGGAGACCGGCGCGCGGCCGTCGTTCTTGATGCCGTTGCGGTGCAGGACGTCCTTGTAGAAGTCCCAGGTCTTGGCCGCTCCGTAGGCGGCGTCGACGGCGGCGGTCTGGTTGTCGGCGGGGGTGCCGTTGCCCCATGCGTTGTCCGCGTCGGTGAACAGGACGCCCTTGCCGCCCGTACGGTGCTGGAGGTCGACGGTGCTCGACCCGCCGCGCTCGTTGTCGACGAGGTCGTAACCCTTCGACGAGGTGGCGGTGTTGAGGCTGACGGTGCCGCTGTACTGGCTGGCCCCGGTGCCGACCGCGCTGACCGGGGAGCCGCCGCCCTTGCCGGCCGCCCGGCCCTTGCCGGTGACGCCGGTGGGGCCAGTGACGCCGGTGACGCCGGTGGGGCCGGTGACGCCGGTGGCGCCCGTGATGCCGTCGGCTATGCCGTCGATCAGCTGGGTCTCGTACAGCTTCCTGCCGGTGTTCGCGTCGGTGACGACGCGCAGCAGGCTCGGGGTGACGCCGTCGTCCCGGGTGCCGCTGACGACGGTCTCGTAGGCGAGGACGGGCTTGCCGTCGGCCGCCCAGATGACCTTGCGCGGGGCTTCGCCGGTCGCGGAACCCGCGGTCCTCGCGGCCTTGGCGGCCTTGACCGCGGCGGACCTGGCGGCGGTCGGGGTCAGCTTCGGGGTGAGCGAGGCGACGTTGATGGTGGCCCTGACGGCCTTGGTGACGTCCTTGACCGCGCCGTCGGCGGCACGGTGGACGACGAGGTCGCCGCCGAGGACCGGAAGGCCGGCGTAGGTGCGCTCGTAGCGGGTGTGGACCGTGCCGTCGGCGTCCCTGATGACGTCCTTGACGACCAGTTTCTCCTTGGCGCCGAGGCCGAGCGACTGCGCGGTGGCCGCGGCGGAGGCGCCGTCGTACGGCTCCGGATCGGAACCCGCCGACGCGGTGGCGGCGCCGGCGCCGGCGGCGAGCAGGGCGCCGGTGAGGATGGCGGCGCCGGACGTGAGGGCGAGGCGACGCGCCCGGGAGCCGGTGGGGGAGAACGAGGACATGTGGTTTCTCCAGAGAGTGGCGGGGAGTTGGGCGGGATCGCCGTCCGACTCGCACAAGGAGGACTGCCTTGATGGGCAGGGACACTCCCAGTCCGCCGCGCACATGTCATGTGGCATGAAGGGGGGTTCGGGGGCTCGTGCCGGATTTGCCGCCGGCTTGTTCATGGAAAGGACAAGGCCGCGATACGCGCCGACACAGGCGCCACAGGAACCCGCAACATGCCGTCCTGAGGGGCCCGCTGCCGGCCGACCGACGTAACTCCCCTGGACCCCCCCTGGACCCCCCTGGACGCCCCTGGACCCCCTGGACGCCCCTGGCCCCCCTGGACCCCCTGGAACCCTCCCCTAGAACACCGAGTGCGTGAACCAGTGGGCGAGCAGGTCCGGGTCGCCGAGCCGCTGGAAGGTGTCGCTCCTGTGGTCCAGGCGGCCGTAGGCGAGCAGGAGGAGGTCCGCCGCACTGGCCTGGATCGTGGCGTCCGCGGTGTGGGGGGTGGTCGGGGTGGGCGTCAGGCCGAAGCCGTCGGGGCGGAGCGTGATCAGCCAGTCGTCGTCGCTGTCCGTGCAGCTGAACCGGATGGTCTGGTCCTGGCCGCGGAGTTCGGCGGTGAGGGGCGCGAAGCGGGAGGCGAACGGGAGGTTGGTGAGGAACTCGTCGATGCCGTCGACCGCCAGGGCGCGGTCGACGTGCGGTGCGCGGCCGACGGCGAGTTCGGCGTCGGCCCGGTGGACCAGGGTCTCGAAGAGCATGCGGCGGACCCAGAAGCGGGCGTGCTGGTCGAGCCCCCAGGCCCACATGGGGGCGTCCAGGTCGGTGGCGGCGAACACCTCGGCGGCCCGCGTGGCGCCCTCGGCGAGCCAGTCCGGGTAGGCGTCGGAGAGCTCCGGCAGGTGGAGGTCCACGTCACGGCTGGTCGGCGGGTGCTGGATGCGCCGGCGGAGCAGCTCGGTGAACCAGCGGTGGACGTGGCCCGTGTGCTGCGTGAGGTCGGCCAGGGTCCAGCCCGGACAGGTGGGCACCGGGGTGGAGAGGTCGGCGGTCTTGACCGTGGCGACGAACCGGGCGGTCTCGGCGGCGACGGCGGCGACGTGCTCTGCGGAGTTCATGCGGATTCCTTCTGGTGATGCTGCCCCGGGTGCCCCAGGGCAGCCTCGCGGCCTTGCTGAACGGAGTCGTTCAGCGTCCGTCGGCCGGCGCGGCCGCCGCCGCGCGGAGCGGAGGCCATGACGTGCCCAGAAGGATGCTTAAGCAGGTCGATGATTCATGTTCTGAAGTAATGCAGAAAGGAAGGTAAGCCGCGATGGTTGAGGATGTCAACCGGTCCGCTTACTCGTCGCGCCCGTGCCGCACGTCCAGGCAGAGCGCCCAGACGTCGGAGTAGCTGCCCTGGGAGGGCGAACCCCCGCTGTGGGTGGCTGCCGTCCAGTACGAGGGGTTGGCGTCGCCGTCGCCGACCGGGGTGCCGGCGGCGTCGCTCGGGAAGCTGCCGTTGAGGTGGGGGCCGCCCGAGGTCGCCTTGCTGAAGTCGGTCTCGGTCACGTTGCCCCCGCTGATCGCGGCGCCGCCGCTGACCAGTTGCCCCTCCCCGCGGGAGCAGCCGGTCGTCGCCGTCTGTCCCGTGGAGGCCGTGTTCGGGCCGCTGACCTCGGCGAAGTGCACCGTCGTGGCGACGTGCTTGCGGTTGATGTCGCCCGTGCCGCAGATCGCGTACGCGTAGGTCATGTTGTCCTCGCCGCGTCCGCCGCCGATCCCGCCGACCGCCGTCCAGGAGTCGGGGTCGCGCTCGCCGTCACCGGCCGCGATCGAGCCGAAGTGGTGCTCGGCGTCGTCGAAGGTGGGGAAGCCGGCGATCGGCTTGAGGCTGCCGACACTGGCCGGGGTGGTGCGGGCGCCGCCGCCGATCAGGACCGTGCCGGCGGGACACGTCGCCGTCACGAGCTTGGCCGACAGGCCGGTAGTGGGGCCGGACGCCTTGTTCATGACCACCTGGGTGTGCCTGATCAGGTTGCTGTGCAGGCAGATCGCGTACGGCGTGGTGGAGAAGGCGTCGCTGCTGCGGCTCCCGCTGCCGCCGAACGCCATCCAGTGGGTGGCGTCCGTGCCGACGATCCCGGGCGTGTCGGTGTACTCGGTGGCGCCGTCGGCGCTGGGCACCATGCCCATCACATGGTTGCCGTTGGACATCTCGTCGCTGCCGATGGCCTGGTCGGCCCCGCCGCCGGAGACGAGGCCGTCCGGGCAGTCGGCGTGCGAGGAGACCCCGGTGAAGGGGGTCGCGGGGCCCATGGTGGCACCGGGGGTGACGACGGTGACGTCGGCGGTCTTGGCGTACGCGGCTCCCGGCACCGCCACCACGGTCAGCAGGCCGGCCAGGAGGAGTGCCTTGGCCGTGGCGGAGCTCCGCCGGAGACTCATTGACATCGGATTCTCTTTCTAGGGTTCGTGATTCATGGGCGGCAGCCCGCAGGTCCGGCTGTCCGCATGCCCGGCTTTCCGGCTGTCCGCAGCCCGCACGTCCGGCTGTTCGGCTTTCCGGTTGTTCGGCCTGTCCGGCTGTCGGCATTCCTGCTGTCTCGAACGGCCGCCTCAGACACCGTCGTTGGTGCACAGCGCCCAGGCATCGGTGTGCGTGCCGGGCGAGGACTGGCCGCCGGTGTGGGCCGAGGCCGTCCAGTACGCCGCCGTGGTGGCCCCGTCGCTGACGGCGGCGCCGCCGGAGGTGCTGGGGAAGCTGCCGTTGAGGTGGTCGCCGCCCGAGCCCGGACCCGTGAAGTCGGTGGTGGTCACGCTGCCCCCGCTGATCGCGGCGCCTCCGCTGACCAGATTCCCGTCGCCCTGGCCGCAGCCCACGGTCGCCGTCTGGCCCGTGCTCCCGGTGGTCGGGCCGCTCACCTCTGTGCGGCGGACCTTCACCGTGGCGCCGCCGACATTGATGCCGCTTCCGCTGCAGATCGCGTACGCGTAGGTGTAGTCGGCGCTGTTGGCGCCGGAGTCCCAGCCGACCGCCGTCCAGGAGTCGGGGTTCGTCTCTCCGTCCGCCGCGGCCTTCGCGCCGAAGGAGTGCGCGGAGTTGTTGAAGGTGGGGAAGCTCGCGACGACCTTCAGGCTGCCGGTGTTGCCGGGGGTGGTACGGGCGCCGCCGCCGATCAGCCGCGTGTTGGCCGGGCATGTCGCCGTCACGAGGCCCACGGTCGCCCCGGCGGTGGGGGCGTTGGCCTTGTTCATGACGACCTGGGTGTGGTTGATCAGGCTGCTGGTGAAGCACATCGCGTAGGGGGTGGTGGAGTAGGAGGCGTTGACCTGACCCCCGCTGCCACCGATGCCGAGCCAGTGCGTCACGTCGCTGCCGACGACACCGGTGGAGCCGCTGTACTCGCTGGTGCCGTCGGAGCTGGGCGCGGTGCCGTTGACGTGGTTGCCGTTCACGCTCGAGCCGGTGCCGATGGCCTGGTTGATCCCGCCGCCGGAGGCGAGACCGCTGGAACAGTCCGCGTGGCTCGAGATCTCGGAGTTGGCGGAGGCGGGGCCGCTGGTGGCCCCGGGGGTCTTCACGGTGACGGCCACGGTGTTGGCGTACGCCGTGCCCGGCGTCGCCAGGGCTAGCGCCGCGCCCAGCACCAGGAGCCTGCTCGGAGCAGGGCGCAGGAAGAGCTTTCTCGTCATCGTCGTCATCGGATTCCATCCTTCTGATCGTCGGCACGGCGACCGACGACCGGCGAGCGGAGGTCCGGTTCGAGTGCGGTGCCGTGGAGGTGAGGGTCTGTCGCCTCGGATTGCCGAGGCGACTCTCGGGGGTTGGGGGGTGTTCCCCGTGGGCCGGCGAGACCAGCGCTATTGGCGAGACCGGCGATATCGGCGCTACCGGCGAGATCTTCGATACCGGTGAGACCGGCGGGCTCGTTGGCCGCCGGGCCGGTCTGCGCGGGGCGAGGGAGGGGGAGACGGGAGCCCGCGCGAACCGCGATGAGGGTCACTCATGCGTACGCAAATGCGGACTGTAGCAGCAGGCTGGAGTCACATCTACTGGCTGTCTCGGCATTTTGCCTTGCGGATGTGCGCGTGAGCGTGCGAGACGGGGGGCCAGTGCGGTCGGCATCGACGTTCGTCGTACGTGGCCCCCGTCCCCGGCCGCCTCCGGCCGCCTCCGGCCGCCCCCGGCCGGTGCCACTGACGCGGCCGGTGCGAGGGCATTGCGTCCATTCGGCTGGTGGATGCGACGCATGCCGCCGAAGGGAATTTTTCTTCCGGTAGCGTCGACAAAGGTGCAGGTCACACAAGTGACGGCTGCTCAGTTCCGGCTCTGCGAGGCGCATTTCCATGACCCTGTCCATTCGTAACCAGCTCCCCGGCACCGTCACCGCCGTCACCACGGGCGAGGCCATGGCGTCCGTCAAGGTGCGCCTGGCCGGCGGTCAGGACATCACCGCCGCCATCACCGCCGACGCGGTCAGGGACCTGGGTCTGGCCGAGGGTTCCGCGGTCAAGGCCCTCGTGAAGGCCACCGAGGTCGCCCTCGCGACCGGAGCCGTCGCGGGCATCTCCATCCGGAACCAGCTCGCGGGCTCCGTCACGGAGGTGTCGACCGGCGGCGCCATGGGTTCGGTGAAGGTCTCCGTCGAGGGCGGGGAGCTGACGGCCGCCATCACGAAGGACGCCGTCGAGGACCTCGGCCTGACGGCCGGCTCCTCTGTCGTCGCCCTGATCAAGTCGACGGAGATCTCGCTCTCCGCCGCCTGATCGCCGCGTCTGGACCACGACGTCTGCTCTGCGCCGTCTGATCCACGACGTCTGCTCTACGCCGCCTGACCTGCGCCGCCTGCTCTGCGCCGTCGATATGTGAAGCCGGGTCGGCCCTGTTGCACATCAGGGTCGCGCGAGAGCCACCCCCAGGGCGTGGCTCTCGCGCGTGAAACGGGACCGGCGACGGTGCCGGATCGTCGGCGGCCATCGGGCGGCGTTCCGGTGTGGCGTGGCCGTCGGCGACGCGTTGGCCGCGAGCGGGCTGCCCGTCTGGACCGCGCGGCAACGGAGTGCAGTCGATCGGCCGTACATCCGGGCGGCCTTACGGGCAGCCCTCCGGCCCGACGCTCGGGCGGTGATCCGCTCGCTCAGAGGGCCACGATCGTCGCCTCCGTCGCCTTCACGCTGGTCCAGACGGAGACCCCGTCGGCCAGGCCGAGTTCGGCGGCGGCCTGCGGTGTGATCTCGGCGACGAGGTCGGGCGCCTTCTCGGAGGTGATCAGGACGCGAAGGCGACTGCCGCTGCTGGTGATCTCGCGTACGGTACCGGGCCAGACGTTACGGGGGCTGCCGGCGGGCTTCTCGCGGTGGACGGACACCGCCTCGGGCGCGACGATCGCGAGCGCCGGGGTGCCGGCGGCCGGAGGGTCGGCCGCGACGAGGACGCCGCCGGCGTCGAGGGCGAGGCCCTCGGTGGTGGCCGTGCCCGGCCAGGCGTTGCGTCCGAGCATCCGGGCCACCCAGGGCGAGCGCGGATGGCGGGCGACCTCGGCGGGAGCGGCGTCCTGCAGGGCACGGCCGTCGTCGAGGACGAGCACGCGGTCGGCGAGCGAGACGGCCTCGACCGGATCGTGGGTGACGAGCAGGCAGACGCCCCCGAAGCCGGTCAGATGTGTGCGCAGGGTGTGCCGGACGTGGGCGCGGGTGGTCTGGTCGAGCGCGGCGAGCGGTTCGTCGAGGACGAGCAGCCGGGGGCGGGCGGCCAGCGCCCGGGCGAGGGCGACCCGTTGCGCCTGCCCGCCGGACAGCTGCCCGGGCCTGCGGTGCGCGAGGTGGCCGACCCCGAGGCGGTCGAGCCAGCCCTGGGCCGCCCGCCGGGCGTCGGCCCGCGAGGCGCCCTGGGCCCGCAGGCCGTACGCGGTGTTGGCGAGGGCCGTCAGGTGCGGGAAGAGGGCGCCGTCCTGGGGCACCCAGGCGACCCGCCGCCGGTGCGGGGGCAGGGCGGTGACGTCGATGGTGCCGAGGCGGAGGGCGGCGTGGGCGCGGGGGGTGAGTCCGAGGAGGGCCCGGAGCAGGGTGGTCTTGCCGGCGCCGTTCGGACCCACGACGGCGATGGTGGTGCCCGGTTCGGCGTCCAGGGTGAGCTGGGTGAAACCGGTGACCTCGGCGTGCAGCGCCCAGCGCTCGCCGGCCGGAGCCGGCGGGACGGCCGGGACCTGCGGCTCCGCGGCGACCGGCTCGGTGGCACGCGGCTCGGCGGCGACCGGCTCGGCGGCGACCGGGGCAACCGGTTCCGCGCCGGCCGCCTCCGCGCCGGCCGCCTCCGCGCCGGCCGGCTCGGCGGAGGCCGACCCGCGAGACATCACTGTCCTCCGGCGGGTTCTCCCACTCCCACACCGGCAGCACGGCCGGGGT
>NZ_JBSGBF010000097.1:0-29748 GCF_053601115.1 Streptomyces sp. NPDC004788 | reverse complement strand
CCGATGCTCCGCATGGACTCCCTCCTCCGCCTTGCGATGCACGGCACCAGACGCCGCTCCCTGATCCGGCCTGATCGACAAGACACCCCCTAGGCGGACGGTCCGGCGCGGACGACGGCCTGGTCCCCCCGGGGACCGAAGAGGTGCAGGATCTCCACGGCGCTGTCGTCCGCGGGGCCGAACCAGTGGGGCTCGGTGGTGTCGAACTCGGCCACCTCGCCGGGCAGCAGCGTGACGTCCCGCGCCCCCAGGATCAGGCGCAGCCGGCCGGCGAGGACGTAGAGCCATTCGTAGCCCTCGTGCGTGACCGGTTCCGGTGGGCGGGGTGACAGCACCTGCTTGAAGACCTGCACGCGGCCCGGGTACTGCGTCAGCGGCACGAGGACGCTCCCGCGCTGCTTGCGCAGGGGCTGGAGGTGCACCCGCGGGTCGCCGCTGGCCGGCGCCGCCACCAGCTGGTCGAGTGCGACGTGGTGCGCCCGGGCCAGCGGGATGAGCAGGTCGAGGGTGGGGCGCCGGATGCCCGACTCCAGCCGGGACAGCGTGCTGACCGAGATCCCGGTGGTGGCCGCGAGCGCCTCCAGGGTGAGCCCCCGGTCCTTGCGCAGCCTGCGCAGCCGGGGACCGATGCCGTCGAGGATCCGCTCCAGCTCCGCGTCCCCGGGTCCTGTGTTCACGGACCCAGTTTCGCAGACCTCTTTGCGGTCCTCGCAAAAACGGTGGGCCGCGGCCGTCGTCCGGGCCGAGCCTTGCCGGGCGTGCCCAGACGACCGGCCCTCGGAGGAAGACCGTGACCGCGACCACCCATCCCGTTCGACCCCTCGCTCCACCCGCGCTGAGCGCGCGCAGACGCTGGACGGTCCTGGCCGTCTGCTGTCTGAGCATGTTCCTGGTGGGCCTGGACACCACCGTCGTCAACGTGGGCCTGCCGGCCATCGGACGCGGACTGGACACCGACACGCGCGGCCTCGAATGGATCGTGGACGCCTACACCCTCGTCCTGGCCGGCCTCCTGATCTCCTCCGGCGCGCTGGCGGACCGCTTCGGACGCCGCCGGGTGTTCCAGTGCGGGCTCGCCGTGTTCGGCGCGGCCTCCCTGGTCTGCGCGCTCGCCCCCTCGGCGGGCGTGCTCGTCGCGGCCCGCGCCGTGCAGGGCGTCGGCGCCTCGATGCTCAGCCCCGTGGCGCTCGCGATCGTGGTGAACGCGATGCCCGACCCGAAGGAACGGGCGCAGGCGATCGGCATCTGGGCGTCGGTGTTCGGCCTGAGCATGGCCGCCGGACCCGTCACGGGCGGCGCGCTGCTCGCCGGGCTCGACTGGCGGGCGCTGTTCTGGATCAACGCACCCGTCGTCGCCGCCGCCCTGCTGCTCAGCGCGGTCTTCGTGCCGGAGTCCCGGGGTCCGCGGGCCCGGCGCCTCGACCTGCCCGGCCAGCTCCTGCTGACCGTCGCCCTCGCGGCCGTCGTCGGCGTCCTGATCGAAGGTCCGCGCATCGGCTGGACGTCGCCGGCGGCGCTCGCGGGATACGTGGGGGCCGCCGCGGCGACCGTCGCGTTCGTGTGGGTCGAGGCCCGCCGCCCCGAACCGCTGATGGACCTCCGGCTCTTCCGGCGCCCGGTCTTCAGCGGCGCCGTCGTGGGCGCGGTGGCGGTCTTCGTCGCCCTGAACACGACCCTGCTGCTCAACACCCTCTACCTGCAGCACACCCGGGGCTGGTCGGCGCTGGCCGCCGGCGTGGCGGCCCTGCCCCTGGCCCTCGGAGCGACCGTCTGCGCCCCCTGGTCCGGCCGCATGGTCGGCCGCACGGGACCACGCCTGCCGCTGCTGCTCGCCGGCGGCTTCATCACGGCCGGCGGGGCCTGCCTCGTCCGGCTCACCCCGCACACGAGCGTGCTCCTGCTGCTGGCCGCGTACGCGCTCATCGGCGTCGGCTTCGGCTTCGCCAACGCCCCGATCACCAACACCGCCGTCAACGGGCTGCCGCCCGAACGCGCGGGCGTGGCCGGGGCGATCACCTCCACCGCCCGCCAGATCGGCGCCGCCCTGGGCATCGCCCTCGCCGGCGGCCTGGTCACGGGCGCCGCCCCGACGGGACTCGCGCACGCGTCCCGGCCGGGCTGGATGCTGGTCGCGGCCTGTGGCGTACTGCTTCTCGCCGTGGCCCAGGTGTCCCGGCCGAAGCGGGCGCCCAAGGGCTCCGTCTAGCCAAGGGCTCCGTCCAGCGAGAGCCGGCCACGACGGGGCTCAGCGCAGCGCGCTCTTCGCCTGCCACTGCTCCCAGGTCAGGTTCCACGCGCCGTAGCCGTTGCCCTCCGCCACCTCGCCCTTCGTCTCCTCGCCCTTGATCTCGAAGGGGTCGCCGGGGCGGACCGTGGCGAAGAGGGCGGAGGCGTTGGCGTCGCTCATGCCGATGCAGCCGGAGCTGTGGTTCTCGCGCCCGAAGTACGCCGCGTTCCAAGGGGCCGCGTGGGCGTACATGCCCGACCAGGTCAGACGCATCGAGTAGTTGACCATCTTGTCGTACGCGTCACCCAGCCCCACCGTCTCGGAGTTCATGCGGATGGTGCCCTCCTTGGCCATGAGGACGGCCGTGCCGCGCCACGAGCGCTTGTCGCCGCCGGGGGTTCCGCCGGAGACCGGGATCGTCGAGACGGTGCGGCCGTTCCGCACGACGGTGAGCTTCTTGCGGTCGAGGTCGACCTTCACGACGCGCGAGGTCGTGTCGACGGTGAAGCCCGTGTGGTAGTCGCGGACGAACCAACCGCCGCCGGAGTCCGTGCCGTTCAGCGTCGCGTCGAGGGTGACCTTGGTGCCGGGCTTCCAGTACTCCTTGGGCCGCCAGTCGACGCGGTCCTTCCCGGAGTAGTCCGTGAGCCAGCCCCAGGAGCCCTCGGTGGGGCGGGACGTGGTGACCTTCAACTGGCGTTCCACCTCCGCCTTGTTGCGCACCGGACGGTCGAAGACGATCGAGAGGGGCTGGGCGACACCGACGGTGGTGTTCTTGCCGGGGGCGAGGGTGAGCTTGTTGACCTTGTCGGCGGCCGGCGTGGAGAAGGACGAGCGGGAGGTCGTCTCCTTGCCGCCGGTGCCACGGGCGGTGACCTCGACGGTGTACGAGGTGCCGGGCGCGGCCTTGCGGTCGGAGGTCCAGGAGCCGCCGCCCGGGGCGGTACGGCCCGCGAGCTCGCCGCCCCCGGCGTCGACGACCTTGACCCGGGCGAGCGAGCCGCCGCTCGCCGTCACGGTGACGGGCTTCCCGGCGGCCGGCGGGACCACGGTCACCTTCGCGGGCGCGCCGCTCGCGGCGGAGTCGCCCGCGGCGGACGACGACGGCTGCTCCGCCGTCGCCGCCGAACAGGCGGTCAGCGTCAGGGCCGACAGCAGGAGCAGGGGTATGTGTATGCGGACACGAGCACGCACGGAACGGACCTCCGGGAGAGGCGGACAAAAGCTGGGATGCCTCGGACTGTAGGCCGCGCGACCCGCTCTCCGCCCGGCCCGCGGCCCGTATGACGACGCCTGAAGAGAAACGGTCATCGTCCGGTCACATTCCTCGCGCGGAGCGGTCAAGACCGGCTGTGAGTCTCCTGTGCGCCCCACACCGAACGGGGCGGAACAAGGAGGCTCCCGTTGTGTCAGCGCTGCTCATGACTCCCGCACCCGCCCGCACCACGCTCCGGCTCGGACCCGTCACCCCCGAGGCGTACCGCGCGTTCCTCGCCGCCCGCTCCACCGGACCCGACGGGCCGAGCTTCCTCCAGCTCCCGGCCTGGGCGGGGGTGAAGGAGGGCTGGAGTCACCAACTCATAGGCTGGGGGGAGGAGTCGGGTGCGCTGAGCGGTGTCGCCCTCGTGCTGCTCCGCTCCTTCCCCGGCACCCGCAAGTACTTCGCCTACCTCCCCGAGGGGCCGGTCGCCGACTGGGCCGACCCCGATCTGGACGGCTGGCTCGACCCGCTCCTCCGCCATCTCCGCGCGGCCGGCGCCTTCGCCGTACGCATGGGTCCGGCACCCTCGTACCGCCGGTGGACCGCCGCCACCCTCAAGGCGCACACCGGGCCCGGCCGCCGCCTCGCCGACGTCCTCGCCACCGAGGTCGACCCGCTCGGCTCGGCCGTCGCCGAACGGCTGCGCGCCCGCGGGTGGAAGAGGTGCGGCGGCGAGTCCGAGGACGGCGCGGACGCCCAGCCCCGGCTCGTCTTCCAGGTCCCGCTCACCGGCCGCAGCTCCGACGACCTGTGGTCCGGCCTCAACCAGGAGTGGCGGCGCAACATCCGCAAGGCCCGCAAGAGCGGCGTCGAGGTCGTCGTCGGCTCGGCGGCGGACCTGCCCGAGTTCCACCGGCTGCTCCGCATCACCGAGGAACGTGACGGATTCCGGCTCGGCCGCTCGCTCGCGTACTACGAGCGCCAGTACGCCGTCCTCAACGCCGAGCAGCCCGGCCGCATGAAGCTCTACCTCGCCCGCCACGAGGGCGAGGTCCTCGCCGCGCACACCATGATCACGGTCGGCCGGCGGGTCTGGTACCAGACCGGTGCCTCCGCCGACCACCGCCGCGAGGTCCGCCCCTCCAACGCCCTGCAGTGGCGCATGCTGCTCGACGCCCACGCCCAGGGCGCCGACGTCTACGACCTGCGCGGGGTACCCTCCACCCTCGACCCGGACGACCGCGCCCACGGGCTGCTGCGCTGGAAGCTCGGCACCGGCGGACAGGTCGTCGAGACCCTGGGGGAGTGGGAGATTCCGTTGCCCGGCACGACCAACCACACGCTGTACCGCGCCTTCCAGGCGTACCTGGCCCGCCGATGACGGCGACCGTCACCGGGACGAGGGAACAGGCCGGCGAGTCCGTCCTCCGCAGCGGCGTTCTCATGGCCGCCGGTTCGCTCGTCTCCCGCGCCACCGGCTTCGTACGGTCCGCCGTCGTCGCCGCGGCCATCGGCACCGGATTCGTCGCCGACGGATACGCGGTCGGCAACTCCGTACCCACCATCGTCTACATGCTGCTCCTCGGCGGCGCCCTCAACGCGGTCTTCGTGCCCGAGCTGGTGAAGGCGGCCAAGGAGCACGAGGACGGCGGCGCCGCCTACACCGACCGGCTGCTCACCATCTGCGTGCTCGCCCTCGCGGTGCTCACCGCCGCCGCCGTGCTCGCCGCGCCCGCGATCGTCGACGCGTACACCGACTACACGGGCGCGCAGCGGGACATGACGATCGCGTTCACCCGCTCCTGCCTGCCGCAGATCTTCTTCCTCGGTCTCTTCACGCTGCTCGGGCAGGTGCTCAACGCGCGCGGCCGGTTCGGCGCGATGATGTGGACGCCGGTCCTCAACAACGTCGTCGTGGTCGCCGTCTTCGGCCTCTTCCTCGCGGTGTCCGACGGCGGCGAGCTCACCGCCGGCGAGACGGCGCTGCTGGGCTGGGGCACCACCGCCGGCATCGCCCTCCAGGCCGTCGCCCTGTGGCCCTCGCTGCGCGCGGCCGGCTTCCGCTTCCGGCCCCGCCTCGACTGGCGCGGCAGCGGACTCACCGCGCCGCTGCGCTCGGCCGGCTGGCTGGTGCTGCTCGTGCTCACCAACCAGGCCGCGTTCTGGGTCACGACGAAGGTCGCCACGGCGGCCGGCCAGCGCGCCGAGGGCGCCGGGCTCAGCGCGTACAACAACGCCTACCAGCTGTGGATGGTCCCGCACGGCATCATCACCGTCGCCCTCGTCACCGCGCTCATGCCCCGGATGAGCGGCGCCTCGGCCGAGGGCGACCTCGCCGCCGTCCGCGGTGACGTCGCCTACGCGCAGCGCGGCAGCATGGCGGCGATCGTCCCCGCCGCCTGCGCGCTCTTCGCGCTCGCGGTGCCGCTGATGGGCACGGTCTTCCAGTACGGCCGGACGGACGCCGGCGCTGTCCGCTCGATGGCCTGGATCCTGATGGCCCTCGCGCCCGGACTCGTCGCGCTCTCCGGCCAGTACGTGTGCACCCGCGCCTTCTACGCCCTGCGCGACACCCGCACCCCGTTCCTCCTCAACCTGGTCATCGCCGCCCTGAACGCGCTGCTCGCGGTCTGCTCGTACGCCTTCCTGCCGGCCCGCTGGGCCGTCGCCGGCATGGCCGCCGGCTACTCGCTCGCGCTCTGGGCGGGCTGGGGCCTCACCGCGTACGTGCTCTCGCGGCGCCTGCGGGGCGCCGAGCGGACGGGCACGGGAGCGGGCGGCGCACTCGTACGGCTCCTCGTCGCCGCCCTGCCCGCCGCCGCGCTCGGCCTGCTGACCGCCGAACGCACCGCCCCGGCGGGCCGGGTGGTGTCGGGCCTCGCCGGCGCGCTCGTCATCGTCGCGGTGTTCGCGCTGCTCGCCCGGCCGCTGCGGCTCACCGAAGTGCAGGCGCTGATCGGGAACGTGACCGGCCGCGCCCGGCGTCTCACCAGACGATGACCACCCCTCGTACCGACCGCCCTGACCCCGGGACACTCCACAGATGCCACGCGTGCTGCTGATCGAAGACGACCCCTCCGTCCGTGAAGGCGTCGAGCTCGGGCTCCGGCGCCGCGGGCACGAGGTGCGCACCGCCGCGACCGGCGAGGCGGGGCTCGCCGCGCTCGGCGAGTTCCGGCCCGACCTGCTGCTGCTCGACCTGATGCTGCCCGGCATGAACGGCGTGCAGGTCTGCCGCCGGGTCCGCGAGACCAGCCAGCTGCCGATCATCATGCTCACCGCGCGCGGCGACGACTTCGACGTGGTCGTCGGCCTGGAGGCGGGCGCCGACGACTACATCGTCAAGCCCGCCCGCACCGAGGTCATCGAGGCCCGCATCCGCGCCGTGCTCCGCCGCATCGAGGAACCGGGCGGCGGCCGGCCGGCCGTGGAGTTCCACGGCGAGCTGGCCATCGACCGGGCCGGGCTCACCGTCGCCAAGAACGGCGAGCGGGTCGCCCTCGCCCCCTCCGAGCTCAAGCTGCTCCTCCACCTCAGCGCCGCGCCCGAGCAGGTCTTCAGCCGCCAGCAGCTCCTCGAACACGTCTGGGAGCACAGCTTCCACGGCGACGCCCGGCTCGTCGACGCCTGCGTCCGCCGGCTACGCACCAAGATCGAGGACCCGGGGGAGCCGCGCTACATCCAGACCCTGCGCGGCTTCGGCTACCGCTTCGGACCGATCCAGTGAGAGCCCACGTGCCGGGCGACGACGGCGACCGGCCCCCGCGACACCGCCGCCGGCCGCGCCCCTTCGGGCTGCGCACCCGGCTCGTCCTCGCCTTCCTCCTGGTCGCGGCCGTCGGCTGCGGCACGACGGCCGCGCTCACCTACCGGGCCGCCCGCACCGCGATCCTGGAGCAGACCCAGGACACCGCCGTCTCCGCCTTCCGCCAGCAGGTCGAGACCCTGAACATCCAACTGCCCGTCGACCGCGACGGCCTGCGCAACGAACTCCAGCGGATCGCCCGGCAGGGCAAGCCGCGGCCCTGGCGGGTCTACGCGGAGTACGGCGACCTGCGCGTGTCGTCCACCGACCGGGACGAGTCGAGCGTGCTCACGCCCGAGCTGCGCCGCCGGGCCGGCGCGGCCGGCACCACCCACGGCAGCTTCCAGCGGGTGGTCAAGGACGGCACCCCGTACCTCACCGTCGCCGTCCCCGCCCTCTTCGGGAACTTCAAGGGCTATCCGGAGGACCACCCCACCGGTCTCGTGCTCTACGCGGTGATGGACCTCGGCGAGGAGGACGCCAACATCGCGGCCATGCTGGTCGCCGCCCGCGACGGCGCCCTGCCCGCGCTGCTCGTCGCGCTGGTCCCGGCCCTGGTCGCGGCCCGGGGCGTGCTGCGCCCCGTGCGGGAGCTGCGGCGCGCCGCCCACAGCATGGGACGGGGCCGCCTGGACACCCGTATCCACGCCAAGGGCAGCGACGAACTCGCCGACCTGGCCAGGACCTTCAACGAGTCCGCCGCCGAGCTGGAACGTTCCGTCACCGAGCTGCGGCGCGCCGAGGCCCGCGCCCGCCGCTTCGCCTCCGACGTCTCGCACGAGCTGCGCACCCCGCTCGCCGGCATGCTCGCCGTCACCGAGGTCCTCGACGAGGACGCCGGCACGCTCGACTCCGACACCGCCAGGGCCGTACGCCTGATCAGCGCCGAGACCGGAAAACTGGCCGTGCTCGTCGAGGACCTGATGGAGATCTCCCGCTTCGACGCCCGCGCCGCCGAACTGCACACGGACGAGGTCGACGCGGCGGAGATGGTCCGCAAGACGCTCCAGAACCGCCACTGGACCGACCCGGAGCAGATCACCGCGGAGCTCACCGACGGCATCCGCGCCCGCCTCGACCCGCGCCGCTTCGACGTCGTCGTCGCCAACCTGGTCGGCAACGCGCTGCGGCACGGCGCCCCGCCGGTGACGGTCCGGGTGCACGCGGAGGGGGACTGGCTCGTGACGGAGGTCGCCGACCGGGGCCCGGGCATCCCGGCGGACGTCCTGCCGCACGTCTTCGACCGCTTCTACAAGGCGGACCAGGCCCGTACCCGCTCGGCGGGCAGCGGCCTCGGGCTCGCCATCACCCAGGAGAACGTACGGCTGCACGGCGGCACCGTCGTCGCCGCCGACCGCCCGGACGGCGGCGCCGTCTTCACCGTCAGGATCCCGCTGTGAGCCGCCGTCCCGCGAGCCGCCGCCCGCGCCCGCGTACGCGTCTGCGGACCCGCCTGGGTCTGTACGCCGCTGCGCTGGGCCTGCTGCCGGGCCTCGCGGCCTGCGGCATCCAGGGCAGCGACGTCGTGGAGGCCGGCGGCGCGGCGCCGGTCACCGTGCAGCCGACCAGCGAACCCCGGCTGCTGCTGTTCTTCGTCGGCAAGGACGGCCGGCTGATGCCGGTCGCCCGGGAGCTCCACTTCGCCTTCGGGCAGGAGTGGGGCGAGGGCTCCGGCACCGACCGGACCGTGACGCCCACGTACCCGGCCGAAATCGTCGTCGGTTACCGGGTCCCCACCGACAAGGTGCTCAGCACCCTCCTCGACGGGCCGGAGGAGAAGGAGCGCGCCGCCGGCCTCACCACCCGGCTCATCCTGCACGGCGGCGGCGACCCCCATGTCGAGCAGCCCGCCAAGGACGGAAGCGTGGGGCTGCGCCTCCGGCTCTCCGTCCGGGTCCGGGACATGGACCCGGTGGCCGTGCAGCAGCTGGTGTGCACGACCGCCTTCGCCGAGAGGTGGGGCAGCGGGGCCCCGGTCGTGATCTCGGGCACGGACGGCTCGCTGCCCGCGACCAGTTGCAAGCTGGCTTAGCGAAGGGTCAGCCCAGCAGCGCCGTGACGAGCCGCCGCATCTCCTGGCGCGGGTCGGGGGAGCCCGGCCAGCTCGTCATCAGCAGGTGGTGGGCGGTGCCGACGACGGCGAGGGCGACCGAGTGCGGGTCGACGGTCCCGGCGAGGCGGCCGCGGTCCCGTTCGGCCGTCAGATAGCCGGCGACCGACTCCTGGATCGCGCCGAAACCGGGCGCCCCGCCCGCCAGGGCCTCCCGCACGCGCTGCGCGGCGGCCGGGCGGGTCATCGCGAGCCCGGACAGCGCCGGGCCGCCCGACTCGAAGAGCACCTGGACGACGGCGTCGAGGTTCCCCGCCACCGTGCCCTCGCCGGCCAGGCCGGCCAGGGCCGCCGCCTTCCGCGCGGTACGGGCGAAGCGGTCGAGGCACAGTGCGGCCACGAACTCGTCGAGCCCCGCGAAGTGCGTGTGCAGCAGCCCCTTGGCGCAGCCCGCCTCGGTGGTGACGGCCCGGCTGGTGAGCGCGCCCGGCCCGTCCCTCTCCACGACGCGCTCGGCGGCGGCGAACAGGCGCTCGCGTACGTCGGGCGTCGCCACTCCACGCGGTGACATGGCTGTCTCTCCCTCTCTCGGTCCGTCCGGATCGTAATCGGGATTGCGAGTATGGGCGAGCGCCCATACTGTTTGGGCAAGCGCCCATTCTTGTGTCACTCAGGAGGCAGTCGTGGCGGACAACGCCGGCACCATCGTCAACACCGCGCAGGAAGAGGCGTGGAACGGCCCCGAAGGCGCCCACTGGGCCCGCCACCAGGACCGCTGGAACGCCGTCAACGAGGGCTTCGACGAGCCGCTGCTCACCGCGGCCGGCATCGGCGGCGGTGACGACCGGGGTGACGGCCGGGCGCACCGCACGCTCGACATCGGCTGCGGCTCCGGCCAGACCACGATCCTCGCCGCCCGGCGCGCCCCCGAAGGCCGCGCCCTCGGCCTCGACCTGTCAGGCCCGATGCTCGCCGAGGCCCGCGCCCGCGCCGCGCGCGAAGGCGTCGCCAACGCCGACTTCATCCAGGGCGACGCCCAGACGCACGCCCTGGAGCCGGGCGCCTTCGACGCGGCGATCAGCCGCTACGGCGTGATGTTCTTCGCCGACCCCGAGGCCGCCTTCGGCAACATCGGCCGTGCCCTGCGCCCCGGCGGCCGGCTCGCCTTCGTCAGCCCCGCCGAACCGGAGCTCAACGACTGGCTGGTGGCCCTGACGTCGCTGCGCGACATCCTGCCGGTCGGCGACCTGGGCACACCCGGCCTGCCCGGCATGTTCTCCCTGGACTCCCCGGACCGGATCCGCGCCGTCCTCACCGCCGCCGGCTTCACCGGCATCGCCGTCGACCGGGCCGATGCGTACGGGAACTGGGGCCGGGACGCCGAGGACGCCGCCGATTTCCTGCTCGCGAGCGGCCCCGGCCGCCACCTCATGGACCAGGTCGACGCACCGGCGCAGGACCGCGCCCGGCGCGCCCTCACCGACCACCTGCGCGCTTACGAGACGGCGGACGGCACGGTACGGCTGCGCAGCGCGGCCTGGCTGGTCACGGCCGGCCGGGGGTGAGCCGGGCTACCGGCCGCCGCGCAGCTCCGCGAGCACCGCGTCCGTGAACGGCGGCCACGCCTCGATCGCCCACGGCCCGAAGGGCCGGTCGGTCAGCGCCACGCACGCGGCGCTCGCGTCGGGGTCGATCCACAGGAAGGTGCCGGACTGGCCGAAGTGTCCGAACGTCCGCGGCGAGGACGTGGCACCGGTCCAGTGCGGCGCCTTGCCGTCGCGGATCTCGAAGCCGAGGCCCCAGTCGTTCGGCCGCTGGTGCCCGTAGCCCGGCAGGATGCCGGTCAGGCCGGGGTGCACGACGGTCATCGCCTCCACGACCGTGCGTGCGTCGAGCAGCCGCGGCGCCTGCACCTCGGCGGCGAAGCGCACCAGGTCGTCGACGGTCGACACGCCGTCCTTGGCGGGCGAGCCGTCGAGGGTCGTGTCCGTCATGCCGAGCGGCTCCAGGACGGCCTGGTGCAGATACTCGGCGAAGGGGATGTCGGTGGCCTTGGCGACATGGTCGCCGAGCGCCTCGAAGCCGGTGTTGGAGTAGATCCGGCGGGTGCCGGGCGAGGCCATGACGCGGTTCTCGTCGAAGGCCAGCCCGGAGGTGTGGGCGAGCAGATGCCGTACGGTCGCGCCCTCGGGCCCGGCCGGCTCGTCCAGGTCGATCGCCCCCTCCTCGTACGCGACGAGCACCGCGTACGCCGCGAGCGGCTTGGTCACGGAGGCGAGCGGGAAGCGCCGGCTCGTGGGGCCGTGGGACCCGGCCAGGGTGCCGTCCGCGCGGACGACGGCGGCGGCCGCGGTGGGGACGGGCCAGTTCTCGACGGCCCTCAGGCTCTGCATGCTGCTCTGCATGCGGCCGAGCCTACTTCGCCCGCTTGCTTAGAGTGGACTCCAAGTCTCTAGCGTGGAGGTCATGAGCGTGATCGACAGCACGAGTACGAGCACGAGCACCAAGTCGGTGATGGCACCGGAGCGGTTCACCATCAGCGAGGTGGCGGCCCTGACCGGACTCTCGGCGCACACCCTGCGCTGGTACGAGCGGATCGGCCTCATGCCGCACGTGGACCGCTCGCACACCGGCCAGCGCCGGTTCGGCCGGCGGGACCTGGACTGGCTCGCCTTCGTCGGCAAGCTGCGGCTCACCGGCATGGCGGTGGCGGACATGGTCCGCTACGCGGAGCTGGTGCGCGAGGGCGCGCACACCCACGACCAGCGCCGGGCGATCCTGGAGGCCACCCGGACCGACGTCGTCGCCCGGATCGCCGAGCTCCAGGACGCCCTGGCCGTGCTCGACCTCAAGATCGATCACTACGGCACCGTCTGCGGAGGCACCCCTTCATGACCACCACCGGTTTCAGCGGCAAGATCGACACCGTTCGCCTCGGCGGCCCCGACGGACCCGAGATCGGCGTCCAGGGCTTCGGCGCCATGGGCATCAGCGAGTTCTACGGCGACACCGACGAGGCCGCGGCCCGCGACACCCTCGACGCGGCCCTGGAGGCCGGCGTCACCCTCATCGACACGGCCGACGTCTACGGGCAGGGCGCCAACGAGGAGTTCCTGGCCCCGTTCGTCGCCGCGCACCGCGACGAGATCGTCATCGCCACCAAGTTCGCCATCGAGCGGCGCGCCGACGACCCCGCGTACCGGGGCGTCAACAACGACCCGGCGTACATCCGCGCGTCCGTCGAGGGCAGCCTGCGCCGCCTCGGCATCGAGACCATCGACCTCTACTACATGCACCGCCGCGACCCGCAGGTCCCGCTCGACGAGTCCGTCGGCGCCATGGCCGAGCTGGTGAAGGAGGGCAAGGTCCGGTACCTGGGCCTGAGCG
This sequence comes from Streptomyces sp. NPDC004788, assembly GCF_053601115.1. NCBI lineage: Bacteria > Bacillati > Actinomycetota > Actinomycetes > Kitasatosporales > Streptomycetaceae > Streptomyces > Streptomyces sp. NPDC004788. The sequence continues at coordinate 17,078 of NZ_JBSGBF010000097.1, read as the reverse complement.
AGGTGACCGGGGCCGAGCTGCGCGAGGCTCACGCGGTGCACCCGATCACCGCCCTCCAGTCGGAGTGGTCGCTGTTCTCCCGGGACGTCGAGCACAGCGCGGTCGGCGCGGCCGCCGAGCTGGGCGTGACCTTCGTGCCGTACTCGCCGCTCGGCCGCGGCTTCCTCACCGGCGCCTTCGCCGACGCCGGCAAGGAGCTCTCGGCCACGGACTTCCGCCGCCACCAGCCCCGCTTCTCCGGCGAGAACGCCGAGCGCAACGCGGCCCTGCTCGCGCCGCTGCGCGCCATCGCGGCCGAGCACGACGCCACTCCCGCGCAGATCGCCCTCGCCTGGGTGCAGCAGCGCGCCGCCGTCCACGGCCTGACCGTCGTCCCGATCCCCGGCACCCGCAAGCGCTCCCGCCTGCTGGAGAACGCCGCCGCCACCCGCATCACCCTCGACGACACGCAGCTCGCGGCTCTGGAGCCGATCGCGGGCCTGGTGGCGGGCGACCGCTACCCGGACATGACCTTCACCTCGGCGGCCCGCGAGGGCTGAGGCCGCACCCGCTGCGCGGCTCCCGCGCGCCGCGGTCACGCGAGCCCCAGCGCGAACACCGCGAAGCCCGCCGCGAGCACCCCCGCCGCCGCGCGGCGGGCCGGGCCGGTGCGCGTCCACGGGGACTCGAAGCCCCGCGCGTACCGGCCGACGAGGACGAGCAGCCCGGCGAAGAGCGGCATCCAGGCGAGCCGCGCCAGGATCCAGCCGACCGAGTCGGGCGCGCCGACCAGTCCGGTCAGCTCGCCCGCGTACGAGGCGGGGATCGCGGCCGCGAGCATCGCGGTCTGGTGCCAGCACAGGATGGTCATCGCGGACAGGTTGATCACGACCACCGGCGCCCACAGCCCGGGCCGCCGCTTCAGGAGCCCGCCGAGCCGCTCGCGCAGCAGGATCGCGGCGCCGCTCTGCGCGGCCGCGAGGGCGAGGACGAGCAGCGACGGCGGGTGCGAGTTGGTGCGGGCCTCGCCGGGCACGCCGACCATCGAGGCCGGGTAGCCGAACCACAGCAGCAGCGCGGCGAACAGCGCGACTCCGCCGGCCAGCAGCCCCCGGGCCTGCCGCCGGGTGATCCGGCCCTCGCCCCAGGAGACGCCGAGCTGGTACGCGAAGAGCCAGCCCGGCAGGATGTTCAGGACGCTCAGCCAGGACGGCACGGCGGCCGAGTCGGCGTACGGCCCGTAGCGCAGGAAGTCGACGACCGCGACCGAGCCGAGCAGCGGGGCCGCCGCCCACACCCCGAGCCGCCGCGCGGCGCGCACGCAGTACGGCGTGAGCGCGGTGACCACCACGTACACGCCCACGAACCACAGCGGTTGGACGACCAGCGTCGACGCCGTCCGCAGGGTGTCGTACGGCACCCCGAAGCCGTAGTGCAGCAGCGGCAGCAGTGCCGCCCACACGGCGGTGACGCCGAGCACCGGCCGCCCGAGCCGGGCCAGCCGGCCGCCGAGCCAGGCGCGCGTGCCGCCCTGGTGGCGGCGGAAGGAGAGGACGGAGGCGTAGCCGCCGACCAGGAAGAAGATCCCCAGCATCTGCAGGACCCAGCTGACCGGCGCGAGTCCGCCGAACGACGACAGCGGGCTCGCGTTGTGGATCGCGCCGTCGGCGGAGAGCGTGAAGCCGCCGAGCAGCCAGTGTCCGGCCGGCACGGCGAGCAGCGCGAGGGCGCGCAGCCCGTCGATCGCGCGGTCGCGGTGGGCGGGGGTGGACGCCTCGATCTTCTCGACGAGCCGGTTCACCGGACGTCCCCCTCGGCGATCGCGGCGAAGGCGCGGAGCGAGGACGTGCCCGGCGCGAAGTAGCCGTCGTGGCCCTGCGCGTCGGCGGCGGGGACGCGGCGGGCGCCGAACTCCGGCGCGGCGGGGTCGGAGCCGTGGCCGAGGCCGGCGAACTCGACGTACGGGACCCGGTCGATCCAGTCGGTCGGGTCCTTGGCGGCCCACACCCGGGCCGTGGTGTTCAGGGCGGTCACGTCGTCGGCGCGCATCCCGGGCGAGGCGATGGCGACCAGGTCCTTGGCCTTGAGCCGGTGCGCGGCCACCCCGCAGACCACCGAGCCGTAGCTGTGGCAGAACAGCGCGGGCTCGGCGGCGCCGACCGCCCGCAGGCCATCGGTGAAGCGCGCGAGGCGGTCCGCGCCCGCCTCCGCGAGGTCACCGGTGGCGGCGTCGATCCCGACTCCGACGGGGGTGGTGTACCCGGCCCAGGCGACGACGGCGGTCCGGCCGTTCGTGGCTTCGCGCAGCGCCGTCGCCTTGTGGATGAGCGGCGCGAGGTCGCCGGCGTCGATGTCCGACCCGGGCACGATCACGGCCACGTGCTCGGCCCTGGCCAGGTCCCCGTAGACGAGGACGGCCTGGCCGCGGCCCCGTGGGTCGTACGCGAGGACCTGGCCCGCTCCGCCGAACCGACCGTTGGTCGTACGGGCGTTGGCCGCGTACCGCAGGGCGAGCGGGACGCCGTCGAGGTTGCCGACGACGCTCGGGTGGGACCGTACGAGCTCCCGCTGCCGCGCCGGGCTCAACCCGCGGAAGTAGGAGGCGACCTGATCGGGCGTCATGCGCTCCGGGTCCGGCAGCCCGTCGGCCCGCCAGGCCGCCGTCCCGACCGGCGCCCCGGTCACCGGCTCCTGGGAGCTCCCGGACGCCCAGCCCGCGGTGCCGGCCACCACGGCGGCGGTGAGCGCGGCGGCGACCAGGGTCCTGCCGATCCGGGTCCTGGCGAACCGGGTCCTGGTGATGGGGCGCATGCGGGCCTCCCTTTCCGTTCCTGTCTCTCTCGTCGCTGGCGAGAGGAAGGTAGGAACGGAGTGGGTGACGGCGCGTCACACCCGGGCGCCAAGCCCGGACTCATACCGGGGTAGGGGCCGGAGGAGCAGCCGGCCGGAGGCCGGGGGTGGGGTTGTCCCCCGGGGGCTACCAGGTGGTCAGCGGCCCCCACCCGGTGTGACCAGGCCCGACTCGTACGCGAAGACCACCGCCTGCGCCCGGTCGCGCAGGTCCAGCTTGGCGAGCACCCGCCCGATGTGGGTCTTCACGGTCTGCTCGGCCACCACCAGATGATCGGCGATCTCCTGGTTCGACAGGCCCTGCGCGATCAGCCCCAGGACCTCGGTCTCGCGCGGAGTCAGCCCGTTGAGACGGAGCGCCGCCCGGTCGCCGCGCGGCGCGGCGGGCCGGGACGCGGCGAAGTCGGCGATCAGGCGCCGGGTCACGGACGGCGCGAGCAGCGCGTCGCCGGCCGCCACCACCCGTACCGCCGCGATCAGGTCGGCCGGCGGCGCGTCCTTGAGGAGGAAGCCGGAGGCGCCGGCGCGCAGCGCCTCGTACACGTAGTCGTCCACGTCGAAGGTGGTGAGCATCAGCACCTTCGGCCGGTGCACCACGCCCGGCGGAGGGTCGAGGATCTCGCGCGCCGCCGCGAGCCCGTCCAGCTCCGGCATCCGCACGTCCATGAGGACCACGTCCGGGTGCGTCGTCCGGGCCACCTCGACGCCCTGCCGGCCGTCCGGCGCCTCGCCCACCACGTCGATGTCGGGCTGCGCGGCGAGCAGGGCGGCGAAACCCGCCCGCACCATGGCCTGGTCGTCGACGATGATCACGCGGATGGTCACAAGGCGCCCCCTGGGTCGTTCGGTTCGGGTCGGGTCCCGGGCCGGGCCCACCGGGCCCGCTGGCAGGCCCGGTCGGCTTGGGTCGGGCCCACCGGGCCGGTCGGCTTCGATCGGGCCCACCGGGCCGGCCGGTCAGCCCCGGGGTGGGGCCCACCGGGCCGGTCGGTTTGGATCAGGCTCACCGGGCCGGTCAGCCCCGGGGTGGGGCCCACCGGGCCGGTCGGTTTGGATCGGGCTCACCGGGCCGGTCAGCCCGGGGTCGGGCTCACCGCGCCGGTCAGCCCAGGTCGGTCAGTGGCATCCGGGCGGCGACTCGGAAGCCCCCGTCCGGCAGCGGCCCGGTGTCGAGCGAGCCGCCCGTCAACCGTACGCGCTCCCGCATCCCGACGAGCCCGTGCCCGGTGCCGTCCCCGCTCTCGACCGGCCCCGAACCGGGCCCCGAACCGTTCCCGGCCGGCGGCCCGTTGACGACCAGGACGTTCAACCAGCCCTCGGCGTCACCTCGTACGGACACCCGGGTGGTCGCCCCCGGCGCGTGCCGGACGACATTGGCCAGCGCCTCCTGCACGATCCGGTACGCCGACAGGTCCACCGCCGGCGGCAGCCCGGCCAGGTCCAGGTCGGCCGCGAGCGACAGCTCGGCCGGCACCCCGGCCCGAACCGTCGCCTCCACCAGCTGCTGCACCCGGTCGAGCCCCGGCTGCGGCGCCCGCTCGCCCTCCGCGCCCTCGCTGCGCAGCACCGCGAGCAGCCGCCGCATCTCGGCCAGCGACTCGCGCGCCCCGGCCGCGATCGACGCGAACTCCTCGCGGGCCGGCTCCGGCAGGTCCGGGATGCGGTACGGGGCGGAGTCGGCCTGCACGGTGATCACCGACATGTGGTGGGCGACCACGTCGTGCAGCTCGCGGGCGATCCGGGTCCGTTCCTCCAGGAGCGTGCGGCGGGACCGTTCGGCCTCGCTGATCGTCTCCTGCTCGACGAGCCGCCGTTCCGCCTCGCCGCGGCCGCGCAGGGTCGCGGTGAGCAGCAGCAGGACCCCGCTGAGCACGAAGAGGACGATGGGGATGCCGTCCACCCGGCTCGGCGAGACCAGCGCGAACACCGCCCCGGCGGCGCCCGTCATCAGCCACACCCCGAACAGCGCGCGCCGCGACTCGCGCGCCCCGAGCGCCGCCGTCAGGGCGAGGTAGCCGACCACGACCATCGGCGTCCACGGCCAGGGCTGCCGGGCGACCGGATCGCCGACGAGCAGCACGAAGCCGCCGACGACGTCCGCCGTGAAGATCACCCACCAGGCCTGCAGCGGCCGCGTGACGGCGACGAGCAGCGGCACGGTCTGCGCCGTGCCCAGCGCGCCGGCGACGGCGCCGTTCACCCCGTACTCGTTGATGAGCACGGCGATGGTGACGGGCAGCAGGGCGGCGACGAGGGCGAAGGCGACGGCGTACGGCAGCCACCGCACCCACGGCTTCGCCGCCCGGGCGAGCAGCGCCTCGCCGTGCCCGGTGGGCGTGGCGAGGGCGACGCCGATGCTCCGTACGCTGATCCGGACCCGGGACAGGGCCCGGATCAGGGGGCGCGGCATGTGCGGCCTGCGCCGCTTCTGTGCTGTGGCTTCCTTCATGGTCCGCACAGCGTAGGCAGCCGGGCCGGGCCCGGACGTCATACCGGAGTCCGGGCCTCGGGGTCGTACCGGGGTACGACCCCGAGAGACAGGCCTCGTGAGGGGGCTGAGCCCAGTGGCCCAGGGCTCAGTGGCCCAAGGGCTCAGAGCTCAGGGCTTCTGGCTCCGGGCTCAGACCCAAGGGCTCGGCACTCCGGTCTTCGGGTTCGGGCTCCGGGCTCGGGCTCCGGGCTCAGACCCAAGGGCTCGGCGCTCCGGTCTTCGGGCTCGGGCCCCGGGCTCAGGCCCAAGGGCTCGGCGCTCCGGTCTTCGGGCTCGGGCCCCGGGCTCAGGCCCAAGGGCTCGGCGCTCCGGTCTTCGGGTTCGGGCTCCGGCCTCAGCCACAAGAGCTCAGAGCTCCGCCAGGAGTTCCGCCTTCTTCGAGGAGAACTCCTCGTCCGTGACGAGCCCCGCCCGGTGCAGCTCGCCCAGGTGGCGAATCCTTTCCGCAATGCCCGCCGGATCCCGCTGCGGCACCGTCACCGGCACCCGCGCCGACGCTCCGCGGATCGCCGCGAGGACCGAGGCCGCGAACGGCAGGGACTGGTGGACCGGCCCGTAGCCGAAGCCGAAGACGACGGACGCCGGGTCGTGGTCGGGCTGCGCCGGCCGCCCGTCCGGGCCGTCCGCCGCGCCGTCCCGGGCCAGCAGTCGCAGATAGCCGTCGAAGACCTCGGGCGAGCGCCACTCGACGCCGCTCAGCTCGCGCACCCGGAAGGTCTGGTCGCCGGCCTTCCACTTCTCCGAGGACGCGCCGGACCACGACCAGCGGAAGGACACCTCCGCCACCCCGTCGAAGCTCGCCTTCCCGTCGTACGCCTTGAAGGACTGCGGGCCCTCCGGCGCCGCCACCAGGAAGCCGTCCGCGGGCAGGTCGGCGTCCTCCGGCGGGAGGAGCGCGCGCAGCTCGTCGCGGTAGTACTCGGCGAGCGTCTCCTTGTCGGCGGGCAGCACCAGACGGTACGGGTCGCACCCGTCCTTCAGCTGCCCCGCCGCCGCCTCCATCAGCGGATCGGCCCCCGCCCGCGGCACGGCGTGCAGCACGACGGTGCCCCGCGCCCCCGGCGACAGCGTCACCGACGCCAGCGCCTCGTGCGGGACGCGTCGTTCGCGCAGCGCCTGGAAGAGCTTCGGAGTGCGGATCCCCCGTTCGAAGCGGATGACGACTGCGTCGCTCTCGAACTCCCAGGTGGCATGAATTCCGGCCAGCACATCACCCATACGCCTCATCGTATGCGGCGTATGCCCCGACGTCGCCCCTCCGTAACCACCGTAAATCCGCCGCGACGCACCCGTGCCCCTCGGCGCGCTACGCGCGTCAGGAGGCCGCCGCGCCGAAGATTCCACGGAGACAGGCGCTGTCGGCGGTCGAGCAGGTCAGCGAACGGTACGAGCCGACCCCGATCGCCGCGAAGTTCCGCAGGCTGAGCGTGCCCGGCACGAAGTAGCCCGCGTGGCCGTCCGCGCCGGCCGCCGAGAGCAGCCGCGCGCCGAACTCCGGCGCCACCGGGTCGGTGCCGTGCCCGACCCCGCCCAGCTCCAGGTGCGGCACGTCCGCGATCCAGTCGTCGGCGTCCCGCATGGCCCAGACCCGGGCCCCGGTGTCCAGGTCGGCGGCCCGCTCGACGCGCATCCCGGGGCTGCCGGCCACCACCACGTCGGACACCCGCGCGGGCAGCCGGGGCGCGGCGACCCCGCACAGGACGGAGCCGTAGCTGTGGCAGAAGAGCGTGACGCGCGAGTCCCCGGGCAGCGCCGCGGTGAGGTCGACGAGCCGGACCGCGCCCCGCTCCGCCAGCTCCCCGATGGCCGCGTCGATGCCGACGCCGACGGGCGCGGTGTAGTCCGCCCAGGCGATCACGGCCGTACGGGCGCCCGGATCGGCCCGCCGCTCGGCGTCGTACAGCGACTCGGCCATCCCGACGACCGCCGAGTAGCGGCGCGCGGTCTTCTGGAAGGTCAGCAGGTTGGTGTCGACACCGGGCACGATCACGGACACCCGCCGGGCCCGCTCCAGGTCGCCCAGGACCTCCGCCGTCCGCCCCGTACCGCTCGGGTCGAAGGCGAGTATCTGGCGGCCCGGCCGCATCAGCGACCGGAAGCGGTCGACCCGGCGCTGCGCCTCGTGGCGGCCGTCGGCGCTGAGCCTCGGGTCGTCGACCCGGCCCCGCTCGGCGGCCAGCGCACGGCCGAGCGAGACCCGGTTGGCGCGGTAGCGCAGGGTGACGGGGGCGCCGTTGAGATTGCCCACGACGAACGGGTGGGCGGTGGCGAGCCGGGCGCTCTGCGCGGGGCCGGCGGCGGCGAAGAACGCGGCGATCGTACGGGCCGGCGCCGCCGGGTCCGGCAGCGCGCGGCCGCCGACCCGGTCGCGCGCCCAGGCGGCGAGCGCCTGCGCCCGGGTGTCGCCCTGCGTGGGCTGATGCCGGATCGTGGTCCATCCCGTGGTCGCGAGGAGCACGAACACCACGGCCAGCGCGAGCAGCGCGCGCCAGACGGAGAGGGCGACCGAGAGGGCGGGGTCGGAGTCGAAGGAAGACATTGGGGGTCACCCTAGGGGCCGCCCCGGGGCGCCCGTGCCACGAGTGACGCGGATCACGCCGGGCGGGGGCGGGGTGGTGACGGTGGGTGAGGGGGCGTACGCCGGGAACGGGTTACGGGCGCCAGCGCGGGGCGAGTGCGGCGCCCAGATGGTCGAGGTACCGCTCGGTGAGCGCGCGGATCGAGTCCAGGGTCCGGTCCTCGCCGCGGACCCAGAGCTGGCCGGTCACCCGCATCACGCCACCGAACGCGGCGACCGCGATCCGCGGCCGCGGGTCCTCGTCGACGTCGAGCCCCTCGCGCTCGGCGATCACCCGGGCGAGCGTGTCCTCCATCTCGGTGGAGCGGCGCAGATGGACGGCGAGCAGGGCCGGCGTGGACTCGATGAGGTGGAAGGTGCGGAGGTACAGCTCGACGGGGACGACCTCCTCGATCGCCTCGCCGATGGTGTCCCAGCCGCCGAGCACCGCGTTGCGCAGCGCGTCGAACGGGCCCTCCTCGGGCGGCCGCTCGGTCAGCGAGCGGAGGAAGCGCTGCTCCACCATCTGCTGGACGGCGAAGGCCACGTCCTCCTTGGTGGCGAAGTAGCGGAAGAAGGTGCGCTGGGAGACGTCGACGGCGTCGGCGATCTCGTCGACGGTGGTCCGCTCGTACCCCTGGGTGGTGAACAGCTCCAGGGCCACCCGGACCAGCGCGTCGCGGGTGCGCTGCTTCTTGCGCTCGCGCAGACCGGGAGCGGTCACGTCCGGCGCCCCTCTTCCGTCACGTTCTCGGCCACGTCTTCCGTCTTGTTCTCGCCGTTTTCTCGCCGTTCGGACCTGCTCAGCGTACCTGTGAGCTACGTGACAGTTACCGGCGCGTGAATCGCTTTGTCAATTGTCAGTGGCTGACACTAGCCTCGTTTTCATGACTAGTCAGATCACCGTGGAAAAGGCCCCGCAGGGTCAGGGGGGTGCCCCGGAGCCGGAGCCGGCCGACGCGGCTCGGGCGAGGGGACTGCGCGGTCACCCGTGGCTGACCCTGTTCTCCGTAGCGGTGGGCGTGATGATGGTCGCGCTCGACGGCACGATCGTCGCCATCGCCAACCCCGCCATCAAGGAGGACCTCCAGGCGTCGCTCGCCCAGGTCCAGTGGATCACCAACGGCTACCTGCTCGCGCTCGCCGTCGCCCTCGTCACCGCCGGCAAGCTCGGTGACCGCTTCGGCCACCGGCAGACCTTCCTCATCGGCATCACCGGCTTCGCCGCCGCCTCCGGCGCGATCGGACTGTCCAGCTCGATCGCGCTCGTGATCGCCTTCCGGGTCCTCCAGGGCCTCTTCGGCGCCCTGCTCATGCCGGCCGCGCTCGGCCTGCTGCGCGCCACCTTCCCGGCCGAGAAGCTCAACATGGCCATCGGCATCTGGGGCATGGTCATCGGCGCCTCGACGGCGGGCGGCCCGATCGTCGGCGGCCTGCTCGTGGAGAAGGTCAGCTGGCAGTCCGTCTTCTTCATCAACGTGCCGGTCGGCGTCCTCGCGCTCGTCCTCGGCCTCGTGATCCTCAAGGACCACCGCGCCGAGAACGCCCCGCGCTCCTTCGACGTCTTCGGCATCCTGCTGCTCTCCGCCGCGATGGCCGCCCTCATCTGGGGCATCATCAAGGCCGGCGAGTCCTGGGGCTGGGGCGGCGGCAGGACCTGGGGCTGCCTGATCGGCGCACTCGTCCTCTTCGCCGTGTTCGCGGTGTGGGAGACCAGGGCCAAGGAGCCGCTGATCCCGCTGAAGATGTTCCGCTCCGTGCCGCTGTCGGCCGGAGTGGTCCTCATGGTCCTGATGGCCTTCGCCTTCATGGGCGGCCTGTTCTTCGTCACCTTCTACCTGCAGGGCGTGAAGGGACTCAAGCCGGTCGACGCCGGTCTGCACCTGCTGCCGCTCACCGGCATGATGATCGTCTCCTCGCCGCTGGCGGGTGCGCTGATCACCCGGTTCGGCCCGCGGGTCCCGCTGGTCGGCGGCATGGTGTGCACCGCCGTCGCCATGTTCGGCATGATCAGCCTGACCCCCGGCACCGGCACCCTCACCATGTCGCTGTGGTTCGCGCTCCTCGGCCTCGGCCTCGCCCCGGTCATGGTCGGCGCCACCGAGGTCATCGTCGGCAACGCGCCGCTGGAGCTGTCCGGCGTGGCCGGCGGCCTGCAGCAGGCCGCGATGCAGGTCGGCGGCGCGCTCGGGACGGCGGTGCTCGGCGCCGTCATGTCCTCGAAGGTGTCGAGTGCCTTCGGCGAGAACTGGCGGGCGGCCCACCTGCCCGGGCCCGCCGACCCGCGCCTGGAGCAGGCCGCCGAGTTCGGCATGGTGCCGCCGGAGCTGGCCAAGGCGCCGGGCATGACGCCGGAGATCGTGCAGGTCATCGGCAAGGTCATCCACGACACCTTCATGGACGGCATGGGCCTCGCCTTCACCGTCGCCGGTGTCGTGGCGGTCGTCGCCGCGCTGGTCGCCACGCTCACCAAGCGCGGCGAGAACGCGGAGGCGGGGGCGGGCGCGGCCCACATCTAGGAGCCGCAGGCTCTCGGCTCTCAGGGTTCCCGTAGGGGGCCGTCACCTGTTCGCGTGAACGGGGGCGGCCCCTCTTCCGTTGGGTTGGACTCTCCGCCATGCTGATGATTACAGAGAGTTACGAGACGGGGGTTCACCTGCATGTATACGAAGACGCTTCTCGCCGCCGGAGTCCTGTTGACCGCCCTGGCGGTGCCGGCGCTCCCGGCCCAGGCCGCACCCACCGCGGCCGCCGCGGCCACCGCACACACCGTGGCCGCCGCACATGCCGCGCCCAGCGCACTTGCCGCGCCCAGCGCGGCCAGCGCACTCGCGAGGGCGGCCGGCACGGCCCTCGGCGCCTGCGGGCCCGGCCAGCTGTGCCTGTGGCCGAAGGCCGACTTCAAGGGCAAGGCCCAGATCCACGAGCTGGCCTCGGTCGACATCGAGAGCTGCATCGCCCTGCCGGCCGGGACCAGCGCCCAGTCCCTCGCCAACCGGACCGGGCGGCCGGTCACCACCTACCAGTCCGCCGAGTGCGCCGAGACCGGGGAGTTCGAGACCTATCCGGGCAGAGGGACGTGGGCGCCCCAGACGCCCTACCAGGTCCGGGCGTTCAAGATCTGGGAGAGGTAGGCGCAGCCGCGGGCGCAGGGACCTCGGGGGTGCCCGGGCCCGGTCCCGCGTCCGTACCAGGGCGCGCGCCCCTGCCCGCGCCCATGCCCGGACCCGCGTTCACGCCACAACCCGCATCCACGCCACAACCCGCATCCACGCCACGGCCCGCGTCCGCCGGCGGGGCCGAGAGGCGCGCGACCTCGGCCCGCAGGGCGCGCACCTCGGCGGTCAGCGCCTCCAGGAGCTCGGTCTGCCGGCGCTCGGCCTCGTCGTCCCGGTCGAAGCGGGAGATGAACCAGGCCGCGATGTTGGCCGTCACCACACCGAGGAGCGCGATCCCGGACAGCATCAGGCCCACCGCGAGCACCCGGCCCAGACCGGTCGTCGGGGCGTGGTCGCCGTAGCCGACGGTGGTCATCGTGGTGAAGGACCACCAGAGCGCGTCCCCGAGCGTCTTGATGTTGCCGTTGGGCGCGTCCCGCTCCACGTGCAGCACCGCGAGCGAGCCGAACATCATCAGCCCGACCACCGCGCCCGCCACGTACGTGGTGAGCGTCATCTGCGGGGCCATCCGGGCCCGCCGGCCCACCAGGAGGAGTGTGGAGACCACCCTGAGCAGCCGCAGCGGCTGCACCATCGGCAGTATCACCGCGATCAGGTCCAGCGGATGGCCGCGTACGAAGGCCCAGCGGGCCGGGGCGAGCGCGAGCCGCACGAGGTAGTCGAGGGCGAAGGCCGCCCACACCGTCCACTCCACGTGGGTGCACAGCCGGTGCACCCACGGCTCGGCGCCCGGCGCCACGATCGGCACGGCGTAGGCGGCACCGAACGCCACGGCGAGCACGAGCAGCGGCTTCTGGGTGAGCTCCTCCCAGCGATCTCTCATGCCCGCATCGTAGGGAAAACCGGGGAACGCCGAAGGGCGGCGGGACCGTGGCCCCACCGCCCTCACCAGGCACGACGCGCCGTGGCGCGCTGCCGTGCCGCGCGCGCTCCTACGCGGTGCTGTGCCGCGCGCTGCCGCGGTGCCGTTACGTGGCGCTGTTACGCGTCGCCGCCGGCGGCGCCCGGGTGGGCTGCCGAGACGTCGAGCAGCTGGTAGCGGTCGATGGCCTGCTTCAGGGCCGAGCGGTCGACCTTGCCGTCGCGGGCCAGCTCCGTGAGGACCGCGAGCACGATCGACTGGGCGTCGATGTGGAAGAAGCGGCGGGCCGCGCCCCGCGTGTCCGCGAAGCCGAAGCCGTCCGCGCCCAGCGAGGTGTAGCGGCCCGGCACCCAGCGGGAGATCTGGTCCGGCACCGAGCGCATCCAGTCGGAGACCGCCACGAACGGGCCCTCGGCGCCCTGGAGCTTCCGCGTCACGTACGGGACGCGCTGCTCCTCCTCGGGGTGGAGCAGGTTGTGCTGCTCGGCGGCCACGGCGTCGCGGCGCAGCTCGTTCCAGGAGGTCGCGGACCAGACGTCGGCGCGGACGTTCCACTCCTCGGCGAGGATCCGCTGGGCCTCCAGGGCCCACGGCACGCCGACGCCGGAGGCCATGATCTGCGCCGGGATCGTGCCGGCCTCGCCGCGCCGGTAGCGGTGGATGCCCTTGAGGATGCCCTCGACGTCCACGTCCGCCGGCTCGGCCGGGTGCTGGATCGGCTCGTTGTAGACCGTCAGGTAGTAGAAGACGTCCTCGGCCTCGGGGCCGTACATGCGGCGCAGACCGTCCTGGACGATGTGCGCGATCTCGAAGCCGAAGGCCGGGTCGTAGGCGACACAGCCCGGGTTCGTCGAGGCGAGGAGGTGGGAGTGGCCGTCGGCGTGCTGGAGGCCCTCGCCGGTCAGTGTGGTGCGGCCGGCGGTGGCGCCCAGCACGAAGCCGCGGGCGAGCTGGTCGGCCATCTGCCAGAACTGGTCGCCGGTGCGCTGGAAGCCGAACATCGAGTAGAAGACGTAGACCGGGATGAGCGGTTCGCCGTGCGTGGCGTAGGCCGAGCCGGCGGCGATCAGCGAGGCGGTGCAGCCCGCCTCGGAGATGCCGTCGTGCAGCATCTGGCCGGTCGGGGACTCCTTGTAGGCGAGGAGCAGTTCGCGGTCCACGGCCTCGTACTGCTGGCCGAGCGGGTTGTAGATCTTGGCGCTCGGGAAGAACGAGTCCATGCCGAAGGTGCGGTACTCGTCCGGCGCGATCAGCACGAAGCGCCTGCCGATCTCCTTGTCCCGCATCAGGTCCTTGAGCAGCCGGACGAAGGCCATCGTGGTGGCGATCTGCTGCTGGCCGGAGCCCTTCTTCACCGCCGCGTAGGTCTTGTCGTCGGGCAGCACCAGCGGCTTGGGGCGGACAACACGGGTGGGCACGTACCCGCCGAGCGCCTTGCGGCGGTCGTGCATGTACTGGATCTCCTCGGAGTTCCGGCCCGGGTGGTAGTAGGGCGGCAGGCCCTCCTCCAGCTGCTTGTCCGTGACCGGGATGTGCAGCCGGTCGCGGAAGCGCTTCAGGTCGTCGACCGTCAGCTTCTTCATCTGGTGCGTGGCGTTGCGGCCCTCGAAGTTGGGGCCGAGCGTCCAGCCCTTGACGGTCTTGGCGAGGATCACCGTCGGCTGGCCCTGGTGGGCCTTGGCCGCGGAGAACGCCGCGAAGATCTTCTTGTGGTCGTGACCGCCGCGGCCCAGGTGCAGGATCTGGTCGTCGGTCATGCCCTCGACCATGGCCCGCAGCCGCTGGTCGTCGCCGAAGAAGTGGTCGCGGATGTAGCCGCCGGTCTCCGTCGCGTACGTCTGGAACTGCCCGTCCGGCGTGTTGTTCATCTTGTTGACCAGGATGCCGTCGCGGTCCTGGGCGAGCAGCGGGTCCCAGGAACGGTCCCAGATCAGCTTGATGACGTTCCAGCCGGCCCCGCGGAAGACCGACTCCAGTTCCTGGATGACCTTGCCGTTGCCGCGCACCGGGCCGTCGAGGCGCTGCAGGTTGCAGTTGACGACGAAGGTCAGGTTGTCCAGGTTCTCGCGGGCCGCGAGGGTGAGCTGGCCGAGCGACTCCGGCTCGTCCATCTCGCCGTCGCCGAGGAAGGCCCACACGTGCGACTTGGAGGTGTCGGCGATGCCGCGCGCCTCCATGTAACGGTTCATCCGGGCCTGGTAGATCGCGCCGAGCGGGCCGAGGCCCATCGACACGGTCGGGAACTCCCAGAAGTCCGGCATGAGCCGCGGGTGCGGATAGGAGGACAGGCCGTCGGGGAACTTCGACTTCTCCTGGCGGAAGGCGTCGAGCTGCGTCTCGCTCAGCCGGTCGAGCAGGAAGGCGCGGGCGTAGATGCCGGGGGAGGCGTGGCCCTGGAAGAAGATCTGGTCGCCGCCGTCGCCCTCGTCCTTGCCGCGGAAGAAGTGGTTGAAGCCGACGTCGTAGAGGGAGGCGGACGAGGCGAAGGTCGCGATGTGGCCGCCCACGCCGATCCCGGGGCGCTGGGCGCGCGAGACCATCACGGCCGCGTTCCACCGGGTGGCGTTGAGGACCTTGCGCTCGATCTCCTCGTTGCCCGGGAAGAAGGGCTCGTCCTTGGTGGCGATGGTGTTGACGTAGTCCGTGCTGCGCATCTCGGGCACGGCCACCCGCCTCTCGCGGGCCCGCTCGATCAGCCGCAGCATGAGATAGCGGGCGCGCTCCCGGCCCCGCTCGTCGACGGCGGCGTCCAGGGAGTCGAGCCATTCCCGGGTCTCTTCCGGGTCGAAGTCCGGGACCTGGCTGGGAAGGCCGCCAATGATGATCGGGTTGCGATCGGATGCGGAAGCCACGCTGTTCCTTCGCTGGTCGGTGGAGCCCGCGGGGGAAGGGGCCCCGCTGCGGCCGGGATGTTCATCGTGTACCCCGCCGACGGCAAACGTCATCTTTACCGAGCGGTAACCCTCGCGGGGCGCCTTGTTCGGTCAAATCGCAACCTTACGCCCATCCCGCGCATGCGTTTCGCCAGAGCGTTCGGCAGACTGAAGCCACAGAAGCCCACAATGCCGGGCGAAGAGTGCACGACCTGTCACGCAGTGCGACGGGTGTTCGCCGGAAGTTGCGGCGAGACGGCCCCAAACGTCACCGTTTCGGCGGTCTCATCGGCCGGGTACTTGCGCGATCCGCCCCGGCACGTGTGGACTACGGCCAGCGCCGCGCGTACGCGCGTGGCCGAAGCATTTTCCGATACATGATCAGGAGGCAAGCCGTGAGCGCGACCGCGGACCACGCGGAGGAGCGGACCAACCCGGCAGCGAGGCTGGGGTTCGAGCCCGGACAGGTGGTCCAGGAGATCGGTTACGACGACGACGTCGACCAGGATCTCCGTGAAGGCATCGAGTCCCTCATCGCCCAGGATCTCGTCGACGAGGACTACGACGACGTCGCCGACGTCGTGCTGCTGTGGTTCCGCGACGAGGACGGTGACCTCACCGACGCACTGGTGGACGCCATCGGACTCCTGGAGGACGGCGGCATGATCTGGCTGCTGACCCCGAAGACGGGCCGCGACGGCTACATCGAGCCGAGCGACATCAGCGATGCCGCGCAGACCGCAGGTCTCTCCCAGTCCAAGAGCATCAGCGTCGCCAAGGACTGGACGGGCACCCGCCTGGTCACCCCCAAGCGCTGACTCCCCGAACGCAGCACGGAGCCCCCGCCGGACACACCGGCGGGGGCTCCGCGCATCCCCGGTCGAGCTGCGTCCCGACCGCCCCTTAGGGTGGGTTTCACCGATTCGGCCCAAGGGCCGGCCCGCCGGCGAAGGGATGCGTACGCGATGGCGATCGAGATCGGAGCCGAGGCCCCCGACTTCGAGCTGAAGGACAACCACGGCCGCACCGTGCGGCTCTCCGCCTTCCGCGGCGAGCGCAACGTGGTCCTGTTCTTCTACCCCTTCGCCTTCACCGGCGTGTGCACCGGCGAGCTGCGCGAGCTGCGTGACCACCTCGACGCCTTCGTCAACGACGACACCCAGCTGCTCGCCGTCTCCAACGACTCCATCCACACCCTGCGCGTCTACGGCGACCAGGAGCAGCTGGAGTTCCCGCTGCTCTCCGACTTCTGGCCGCACGGCGCCACCTCGCGCGCGTACGGCGTGTTCGACGAGGACAAGGGCTGCGCGGTGCGCGGCACCTTCGTCATCGACAAGGCGGGCACGGTCCGCTGGTCCGTCGTCAACGCCCTGCCCGACGCCCGCGACCTCGACGACTACCTGAAGGCGCTCGCGGCGCTCTGAGCCGCGCCATCGACGCGGCTTCGCCACGCCTGCACCGCGCCTGCACCACGCCTGCACCACCCTTGCGTCACGCCTTCGTGACGCCTTCCGGGTCCGGACGGGCCATGCTCCACGCCACTCGGGCGAAACGTCTGTTTCGGCGGGGAACCCGTCACTAGGATCCAGACGTTGATCCGATGCCAACGCACGACTGGGGGCGCTGCCCCTGGAACACCACTGGAGGGACTCGTGGGAGTCAGCCTCAGCAAGGGCGGCAACGTCTCGCTGACCAAGGAGGCCCCTGGCCTGACCGCCGTCACCGTCGGTCTGGGCTGGGACGTCCGCACCACCACCGGTACGGACTTCGACCTCGACGCCAGCGCCATCCTGGTGAGCGAGGCCGGCAAGGTCCGCAACGACCAGGACTTCGTCTTCTTCAACAACCTGAAGAGCGCCGACGGCTCCGTCGAGCACACCGGTGACAACCTCACCGGCGAGGGCGAGGGCGACGACGAGCAGGTCAAGGTCAACCTGGCCGGCGTGCCGGCCGACGTCGCCAAGATCGTCTTCCCGGTGTCCATCTACGACGCCGAGAACCGCCAGCAGTCCTTCGGCCAGGTCCGCAACGCGTTCATCCGCGTCGTGAACCAGAACGGCGGCGCCGAGATCGCGCGGTACGACCTCTCCGAGGACGCCTCCACCGAGACCGCCATGGTCTTCGGCGAGCTGTACCGCCACGGCACGGAGTGGAAGTTCCGCGCCGTCGGCCAGGGTTACGCCTCGGGCCTGCGCGGCATCGCGCAGGACTTCGGCGTCAACGTCTGAGCTCCACCGGGGTGCCGTTCTTCTGCGCGGCGCGGGCCGGGGTGGCGCCCGCCCAGGCC